>JBGPIS010000101.1:0-7615 GCA_041484965.1 Methylomirabilia bacterium | reverse complement strand
GCCTGCTCGGAGCGGTCAGATCATGTGCTCCCGACAGGTCCGATCAGACCTCTTGAATTCCTCCTGGACTAGGCATATCATCCGGGCTGCTTCACACGTCAGTCGTGTCCTTTCACTGTCGAAAGGAGTCCATCCCATGAGGATCACGTCCCTGCTCGCCGCCGGCCTGATCGTCCTCGCCTCGTCCTCGGCCGTCCTCGCTCAGAGCGACTGCACCAAGATCGTTCCCGCGTCGCCGTGGGGTCCCAACGATGAGACGGGCGCCACGAACCGGGTGACCCCGGCCGTGACCAAGGCCGCCGCGGCGGAGATCCAGGAGGGAAAGGTCCTCCCGATGTCGTACGTGCTCAAGGATGGCGTGCCCCTCTTCGGGACCCGATTCACCAAGACCATCCTCACCGCGACGACCTTGGCGCCGGGCGGCGCACTCGGCGAGAACCAGCTCACCTACATGGAAGACACGTGGCTCAGCCAGAGCCACGTCGGCACCCACCTGGACGGCATGGGACACATCGGACGCAAGGACTGCTACTACAACCAGATCGCGATGGGTAAGTACATCAACCAGAACTTCATGACCAAGCTCGGCCTCGAGCACCTGAAGTCCTTCGCCACCCGCGGCGTCGTCGTGGACATGGTCAAGGTCTTCCAGGCTGCCGGCAAGCTGAAAAGCAATCCGGCGTGCAGGAAGCCGTGCCTCGACAAGGGCACCCTGATCTCCGCCGCCGACATCCAAGCCGGACTCAGGATGTACAACGTCACCCTGCGCGAGGGCGACATCCTGGTCGTCCACACCGGCTGGGGTGATCTCTTCGAGCAGTTCCCGGCCCAGAACGCGACCTACAACTCGGGTGAGCCGGGCATCGGCAAGGATGCGGCGACGTGGCTTATCTCGCAGAAGATCGTTGCGGTGGGCGCCGATCAGTGGGCGGTCGAGGTCATTCCCGGCGAGGATCCGAAAGAGGCCTTCATCGTCCACAACATGCTTCTCACCGACAACGGCATCCACATCATCGAGAACGTGCGCACAGACCTCATGGCCGCGGAGGCCGCGCAGACCGGGCGGGCCACGTTCTTCTTCAGCATGACGGTGCCGCGCGCATACGGGATGACCGGCAACTTCGTCGGCATCGACGGCATCCGCTAAGCGAGGCGGTTCGAGGTTGGTGGCATCCACGCCGGCGTTCCTTCGGGGGCGCCGGCGGCTTTGTCTCGCGGTTCTGATCTCGGGTCTCCTCGCCGGCGCGCTCGCGGGCGCCGGCGCGCGCCTCGGCGCCCAGGAGCGCCGCCACACCGTGGCCTTCGCCAACTTGACCGAGGAGCCCGGAGCGACGCTGGAGGCCACGGGCTTCACGGGCCGCGACGTCCGCGAGAGCTTCGTCCTCGCCGTCCGGCGTTATCCGATCGAGCTCGTCTTCTACGAGAACGGACAGGACTGTGGCAAGGCCGCCGCGAACGT
Source organism: Methylomirabilia bacterium (assembly GCA_041484965.1). Taxonomy (GTDB): domain Bacteria; phylum Methylomirabilota; class Methylomirabilia; order Rokubacteriales; family CSP1-6; genus JBGPIS01. The sequence continues at coordinate 6,156 of JBGPIS010000101.1, read as the reverse complement.
TGAGGACGCCATCGCGCGGAAGGTGAGCCTCTTCATCCAGTATTGCCACAATCCCGTAGTGAACGCCGCCGTCGGCGAGAAGCTCAAGGCCGCCGGCATCCCGGTGCTGGCCGTGAACGAGCCGGTGCCGGGCGCCCCCCTCTACACTCTCGATAACCTGACGGCGGGCCGCATCGCGGGCGACGCGCTGGGGGAGTTCGCGGCGCGCACGTGGCGCGGCCAGCCAGTGGAGGCCTTCGTCGTCGGGCCGCTGACGGCACGCGGCGCGCCGGAGCGGGCGAAGGGCGTGCAGGAGCGGCTCCGGCACCACGTTCCCGCCACGCGTGTCGTCACGCTCGACACGATGGGGAGCCCGGTGCAGGTCGCAGCGCTCCTCGGGAAGTTCCTGGCTGCCCGCCCTTCGGCGAAGATCCTCGTCGCCGCGATGGACGACGCGACGGCGCTCGCGGCCAGGAGCGCCCTCGAGTCCTCGGGTCGGCTGTCCGACGCCGCGATCGTGAGCCAGGGCACGGACCGCTCGATCCACGGGAGCATGAGCGACCGCAAGGAGATCGATCCGAACAACCGCGGCAGCATCGTGCTCGGCTCGGTCGCCTTCTACCTCGACCGCTACGGCTACGAGATCCTGCCGCTGGCCCTTCGGATGCTGCGCGGCGAGACGGTGCCGCCGCGCACGCTGACGCCGCACCGCCTCATCACCGCCGCGAATGTCTTCATCGAGTACCCGCCGTACGACATGCAGTGAGGGAGCGGCCGAGCCTAACGGCCCGGCACGTGGACGGCGAAGATGGCCGCTGCGCCCTCACCGGTGGGGGTGCGCGCCGTGGCGAAGGTCAGCGTGCCGGTGGGGCTCAGCGACACCACGGGGTACAGGCCGAACGAGGTGAGCTTGCCGCCGCCCGGAAGCGGGTCGCCCAGCGCGGCGACCTGCTTCACGCCCGCGACCGATGCGACGAAGACGCCGATCTCGCTCGGGCCGTGATCGAGCGAGGCCGTGAAGGCCACGGCGCCGTCCGCGGCGAGCGCGGGCCAGAGCCCGAAGTGTGAGAACGTCCCTCCGCCCGGTGCCGCATCGCCGAGCGCGACGACCTTGCGGGCGCGACCGCTCTCCACCACGAAGACCGCCTCGCGGGCAGGCGCGTTGTTCAGGACCGCGGTGAAGGCCACCGTGCCCGCGTCATTGATGGCGAGCCGCTCGGAGAACTTGGCGAAGATGCCGCCGATCGGCGTCTCCTCGCCCGCGCCGACCAGCATGCGAATCTTGTCGCCCTCGCTGACGAACAGGCCGCCGGGGACGGCCGGACCATCGACCACGGCGCCGAAGGCGATGGCGCCGCGGTTGGTCACGGCGGGAGGACCGAATCCGGCGAACGTCCCGCCGGCGGGCGCTGGATCGCCTTGGGCCACGAGCTTCCTCAGCTTGCGATCCGCGTGGACATAGATCGTCTCGGTGTTCTCGCGGCCGCGCCGGATCGACGCCAGGAAGACGACGTCCCCCCGGTTGTTGAGCGCCGGCGCGTCGAGGGCGCCGAACGTGCCCGACGCCATCGCGGGCGCCGGCGTTCCCGTCACGGCCACCGTCTGCAACCGGCCCTGCCTGACCACGAAGACGCCCTCGACGGTCTTGCCACCGCTCACCGCCGCCGCGAAGGCGACCGCGCCCTGGTCGTTGAGCGCGGGGATCGGATGCCGCCCGAACCCCGAAAGCGTGCCGCCACCCGGCGCCGGGTCGCCATCGGCGGCGAGTCTCACGATGCGCGTCCCTGACGCGAGAAAGAACGCCTCGGTGGCGCGTCCCCGCAGCAGCGTCGCGAAGAACACGACCTGCCCGCGCCCGTTCGTCGGAGCGACCACGGGCAGTGCCTCGATGTTGAAGCCCTCGAACGTTCCGCCGCCCGGGGCTGCCTGGCCGGCCGCCACGACCTGGCGAAGCGTTGGCGCGTCGGCGGCGCCGACCGACTCGACGACGAGCGCGAGCGCAAGCGCGACGACGGTGCGCGCGGGCCGTGGCATGTCGTGAGAATATAACCGCGTGGTGCGGTGGCGGCAATGACGATCCGTGTCCCTCCGGTCCTTCGTCGCGTTGGTCTCGCGGCATTGCTTGCGCTGACGCTCGTCGCGGCCGGCGCGCCGCCCGGCCCGCGCGCGCAGCCGGCGCTCACGGGGGCCTGCTACTGCCGGGCCGCGAGCGAGGTGCGGTGGTGCGAGACCGGGATGACCGAGGGGGCGTGCCGAGAGCGCTGCGCCAGCGAGCTGTGCGACGACTGGTTCTGGCTCGAGCAGCGACCGTGCTGGAACTGGGGCTACGGCGGGTGAGGCGCGCGTCGTCGGTCCCCGCCCGCCGCGGCGCGCGCGTCGCGGCGCTCCTGCTGGCGCTCGCCGTCGCCGCAGCACCTCGCGTCGCTCATCCGCCAGATGCGCGAGGAGAAGGTGAGGGTCATTCTGCACGAGAGCTGGTACCCGCGCGACATCACGGACCGCGTCGCCCGCGAGACTGGCGCGCGGATACTGGTCGTGCCGCAGACGCCGGGGGCCGTCAAGGGCACGGAGGACTACGTGGCGCACGTCGAGTATCTGGTGGGAGCGATCGCCGACGCCCTCAGGTGAGGTGTGCGGTTCAGCCCTTGCGCATGTAGGCGGGGACCCCGCTCGTCAGGAAGTCCTCGCGCGGGGGCGAGAAGATGTCGACAACCTCCGTTGCTTGACTCGCGTTCGCTAAGTGTGTAGGTTTCCAGCCACGGACGATTAGCTCAGTTGGCAGAGCGCTGGCCTCACATGCCAGAGGTCACTGGTTCAAGTCCAGTATCGTCCACCATTCTCAACGCGTCTGATTGAGGGGTCGCGCATGAAGGTGTGTATTTTCTTTGACGGCCAGAACTTCTACCGATCGCTCCTCCGCTACGACGAATCGCTCCGCGTCGACTACGATCGGCTCGCCGCCTGGATCGCCCAGCAGGCCGGCGGGCCGACGGCGCTCTTCTCGGGCGCCTACTATTACGTCGGCGTGTCGCCCGACGCCCCCCCGCTCGTCGAGGGGTTTCTGAAAGGCCTCGAGCTCCGCCCGGGGTACTTCGTCAAGCGCGATCCGCGCGTCCGGCGGAGCGGGCGCTGTCCCCACTGCAGCGCCGAGTACGAGTACACGACGGAGAAGCGGGTGGACACGCGCCTGGTCGCGGACCTCATCCACTACGCCGCGTCGAGTGCGTTCGACGCCGCGGTGCTCGTCTCGGGCGACGACGACTTCGTGCCGGCGGTCGAGGCGATCAACGCGCTCGGCAAGCAGGTGTGGGTGGCGACGTGGTCGGCCGAGGAGCTCTCGAAAGACCTGCGCGTGCGGTGCTTCGGCCACATCCACCTGAGCGAGGGGGTGGCGGCGTTCCGCGCTGCTCAATCGCGCGCCTTCGAGCGTGCGCCGGGCCGCGTGGCGCCCTCGCGCCTCCAGCGCCCGCCCGGCGCGCCCGGGCCCGCGTCGCCGGACGCGCTCGAGCGCGGGCTCGCGGAGCTTCAACGGGCGGAGGCGCGGCTGCCGCACGTGAGTCGCGGCTACTTCGTCATGCGCTGGAAGTCGCACCAGCTCCCGCCGGCGGGCCCCGAGCGTGAGGCCCTCGTGCAGCAGCTCATCGAGGCGGGCATGGCCCAGGAGTTCGAGGTCCGCGACGCCGACGGCCGCGTGGTGATGGCGGTCCGGAGCCGTCAGCCCAACGACGACATCGGCGAGCCGAACGGCAACGCGGCGCTGCCCGGGTAGGACCCGGGCGGAAGTCCTAGGGACCGAAGAGACGCGCGAGCAATCGGTTGACCAGCTCGGCGGCCGCCTCGGCGGGGGAACGCCGGCGCGAGTCGCGCGGGTTGTCGCAGTCGGCGTCGAGATCGTAGACGGCCAGGGTCGGGCTCGACGTGAGCCTGAGTCGCACCGCCCCGTCGCTCGCCCTGGCGACCTCGGCCCGCTGGGCCCACAGGGTCGCCTGCGCCTGAAACGCCGAGCGGCGGCTCTCCTTGCAGAACGCCGCGACGCCGCGAGCCAGGCGGACCTCCACGAAGATCGCGTGATCCGCGCCGAGCGCGCGGGCGCGCGCGAGCGCCGCGTCCAGGGTGGCGTCGCGCCCGCCGACCGAGACACGGACCTCCTTGGTCAGGACGGCGCGTGCGTTGAGCCCTTCGAGCAGCGCACCCTCGTACTCCTCTGGAATCGCCCGCCGCTCCTTGTCCTCGTACTGGCCCGCGCCGAAGGCGACCTGAACGAAGACGACGGGCTGGCGGATCTCGCTCGACTTGAAGTCGGTCGCGCGGACGGGCACGACCGCCGGCGCTTGGGCGGTCGGCGCGCAGGCGCCGAGCAGGAGGCCGAGCGTTCCGAGGACCAGCCTCTTCGCCATGGCGCGAGAGTATCATTGGCGCGATGACGCTCGCCCGCCGGCTCGCCGCGTTCGCCGGGCACCTTCGCTTCGAGGATCTCCCTGCCGAGGTCGTCGCGAGCGTCCGGCTGCGCGCGCTCGACATCCTCGGCATCGCGCTGGCGGCGTCGACGACCGAGCTGGCGCCCTCGCTCTACGGCGCCCTCGAGGGCTGGGCGTCCGCCGGGCAGGGGGGTGGATGCACGGTCGTCGGCGCCAAGCGCGAGGCGTCGCCGCCCCTCGCGGCGCTCGTGAACGGGGCGCTCGCGCACGGGCTCGACTTCGACGACACGCACGCCGCGTCGATCACCCACGCCTCGGCGGTGATCCTTCCGACGGTGTTGGCGCTCGGCGAGGCCATGAGCGCCGACGGCCGCGCGACCGTCACGGCGGCCGTCGTCGGGCTCGAGGCCATCACGCGGCTCGGCATGGCGGCGCCCGGCGCCTTTCACGTGCGCGGCTGGCACGCGACCGCGGTGTGCGGGACGTTCGCCGCGGCGCTCGCCGCGGGCAAGCTCGAGGGGCTCGACGAGGACCGCCTCGCGGCAGCCCTCGGCGTGGCGGGGAGCTTCGCGTCGGGCGTTCTCGAGTTCCTCGAGGACGGCTCGTGGGTCAAGCGCGTCCACCCGGGCTGGGCCGCCCACTCGGGGATCGTCGCGGCCGCCCTCGCGCGCGGCGGCTTCACCGGGCCGGCAACGATCCTCGAGGGCCGCTTCGGCGTCTACCGGACGTTCCTCGGCGTCGAGCCCGATCCGCGCCCGTTCGCGACGCTCGGCGGCGAGTGGGAGACCCTCCGCATCGGGTTCAAGCCGTACCCGTGCTGCCACTACAACCACGCCTACCTCGACTGCGCGCTCGCGCTCCGCCGCGCTCACGCGATCGTCCCCGACGCCATCGAGGCGATCGAGTGCCGCGTGCCTGCGGGCGAGATCCCTATCGTGTGCGAGCCGTACCAGGCGAAGCTCCGCCCCCGCACGCCGTACGAGGCCCGGTTCAGCCTGCCGTATTCGGTCGCGGCCGTGTTCCTGGACGGCCGTGTCGGGCTCGACACCTACGCGCCCGCCCGGCTCGGCGACACGCGGCTCCTCGACCTGGCCGCGCGCGTCGGCTACGCGCTCGACCCCGACTCGGCCTTCCCGGATGGATTCCCCGGCTGGGTGCGCGTGAAATTGCGCGATGGGCGGGTGGTGGAGGCGCGCGAGCCCGACGGGCGCGGGGGCCCCCGCCGGCCGCTGGCGCCTCAGGTAATCGTGGAGAAGTTCCGGGACAATGCCGCCCGAGCCGTCCCGGCGCCGGCGCTCGACCGGATCGAGAGCGCGGTGGCCGCCCTCGACACGCTCAGCGACGTCGGGGCCCTGATGAAGGTCCTCCGGGCGTGATATGGCGTGATATATTGAGTTTATGAGAGCGCTCGTCGTGCTCGCGCTGGCGATGCTCATGGTGTTGCCGGCCGCGGCCCAGCAGGTGGACATCACGAAGCCTGCGCCGCCGGCGACGCGCGAGCGCGAGCCCGGCGTGATCGCGCCGGGGCTCTCGAGGGAGACTCGCCCGCTCGACGCGGACAACTACCCCCGAGGCGGGCGTGTTCCGTACGAGCCGGGATTCATCCGCGGGCTCTCGAGCAAGACAGCGACGGGCCGCGTCGGCATCGCGGGCTGGACGTCGCCGAGCGTGCCGGTGGGCGGTGAGGCGAGCGGCTGGTACGAGCACAACGGCTGGTTCGCGCTCGGCTTCTCCGTCACGTGGGACGGCCCGCCTCCGT
>JBGPIS010000100.1:0-7637 GCA_041484965.1 Methylomirabilia bacterium | reverse complement strand
GGGGGTGGAGATGGTGATGCCGGGGGACAACGTGACGATGGCGATCGAGCTGATCATGCCGATCGCGATGGAGAAGGAGCTGCGGTTTGCGATCCGGGAGGGCGGGCGGACGGTGGGCGCCGGCGTCGTCACGGAGATCACAGGGTAGGTGATGCGCGACATCATCGCGCTCGCCTGCACGACGTGCCAGCGGCGGAACTACTCGACGACCAAAAACCGGCGCACGCATCCCGACCGGCTGGAGCTGAAGAAGTACTGCCGGTGGTGCCGGAAGCACACGTCACACAAAGAGACCAAGTAGCGGTCCAGGGGTGTAGCTCTAACGGCTAGAGCACCGGACTCCAAATCCGGGGGATGGGGGTTCGAATCCCTCCACCCCTGCCACTTATCGGGGAGCAGATCGGAACGCGATGGGGTTTTTGAAGCGTGCGAAGGAGTTCTTCGACGAGGTCCTTGCGGAGTTCCACAAGGTGACCTGGCCCAACCGTCAGGAGCTGATCAACTCGACGGTCGTGGTGCTCGTGGTCACGGTGGTGCTCGCTTTCTTCTTGGGCGGGGTGGACATCGTGCTGGCGCGCGTGGTGGAAAGGATCCTGCGATGAGCGGTGAAGCGACGGCGGCCGCGAACACGCAGTGGTTCGTTGTCCACACCTACTCGGGGTTCGAGAACAAGGTGAAGGAGGCCATCGAGTCCCGCGCAAAGATCTTCGGCATGGAGGACAAGATCACGCGCGTCCTGGTGCCGACGGAGAAGGTGGTCGAGGTCCGCAACAAGCAGAAGCGCGAGACCGAGCAGAAGTTCTTCCCCGGATACGTGCTCGTCGAGATGGAGCTGACCGACGAGACGTGGCATCTGGTGCGCTCGACGCCCAAGGTCACCGGCTTCGTCGGTTCGGGAAACAAACCGGTCGCGCTCTCACAGGACCAGGTGGACGACATCCTGCGGCAGATGGAGGCGGGCGCGGAGAAGCCCAAGCCGAAGTCCGTCTTCCAGCGCGGTGACAAAGTGCGCGTGATCGATGGGCCGTTCGTGAACTTCCAGGGGGTCGTGGAGGACATGAATCCCGAGCGCGGCCGGATGAAGGTCGCCGTGCCGGTCTTCGGTCGGCCGACGTCCGTCGAGCTCGAATACTACCAAGTCGAGCGTCTGTGATGGGTGGCCGTTAGATGAAGAAGATCCAGGCGATCGTGAAGCTCCAGATCCCCGCCGGTAAGGCCAACCCCTCGCCGCCCGTCGGTCCGGCGCTTGGTCAGCACGGCGTGAACATCATGGAGTTCTGCAAGGGCTTCAACGCCCAGTCGGGCGGGCAGGAGGGCCTCATCCTCCCGGTGGTCGTGACGATCTACCAGGACCGATCCTTCACGTTCATCGTGAAGACGCCGCCGGCCGCCGTGCTGCTGAAGCGTGCCGCGGGGATCGCGAAGGCCTCGGCGGTGCCGCACAAGGACAAGATCGGAAAGGTGACGCGGCAGCAGGTACGGGAGATCGCCCAGACGAAGCTCGTCGACCTCAACACGAGCTCGATCGACGCCGCGATGCGGATCATCGAAGGCACCGCCCGGAGCATGGGCATCGATGTGGTCTAGCGAGCCGCAAGACGTCGCGGGGCTGGGGCCCGGCCGTCTGAGGCGAGCAGTGAGAACGGTGTAGGGGGAACCGACATGGCCACGATTGTGAGCAAGCGTTACGCCGCCGCCGCGGCGAAGATCGCGCCCGGGAAGCTCCACTCGCTCGACGAGGCAGTCGACGTCATCAAGAGCATGCCGGCGACGAAGTTCGACCAGTCGGTCGACCTTTCGTTCCGGCTCGGCGTTGACCCGAAGCACGCCGACCAGATGGTGCGCGGCGCCGTGGTCCTGCCGCACGGCATCGGCAAGACGGTTCGCGTCGCGGTCTTCGCGAAGGGCGAGAAGGAGCGCGAGGCGCGCGAGGCCGGTGCCGACGTCGTGGGCGCCGAGGACCTCGTGGAGCGCGTGCAGGGCGGCTGGATGGAGTTCGATACCGCCATCGCGACGCCCGACCTCATGGGTCAGGTGGGCCGGCTCGGCAAGGTGCTGGGCCCGCGCGGCCTGATGCCGAACCCGAAGCTCGGCACGGTCACCTTCGACGTCGGGCGCGCCGTCCGCGAGGCCAAGGCGGGTAAGGTCGAGTTCCGCGTGGACAAGGCCGGGAACGCACACACGCCGGTCGGCAAGCACTCGTTCTCCGCGGCGGACCTCCGAGCCAACGCGATGGCGCTGATCGAGGCGATCGTGCGGGCCAAGCCGGCGGCCGCCAAGGGCACCTATCTCCGGTCGCTCACCGTCTCCACGACGATGGGGCCGGGCGTGCCGATCGACGCGCAGGCGATCGCGAACATGTTCAAGAAGGCCGTGTAGGGCGGAGGAGCCGAGGGTGCCAACGCAAGAAAAAGTCGCAGCGGTCGCAGATCTGAAATCGCGGCTCGACGGCGTGAAGACCGTCGTGCTCACGGAATACCGCGGGCTCACCGTGCAGCAGCTGTCCGAGCTCCGCAAGCAGCTCCGCGCCGTGTCGGCCGAGTACAAGATCGTGAAGAATCGTCTCGCGCGCTTGGCGATCAAGTCGTCGCAGCTCGAGGGGTTGAGCGCGCACCTCACGGGTCCGACGGGCGTGATCCTCTCGAAGGAGGATCCGGTCGCGGTGGCCAAAGCGCTCCACGCGTTCGCGAAGAACAACCAGGCGCTGGCCATCAAGGCCGGATTCGTCGAAGGCCAGATGCTGCCGCCGGCGGGGCTGAAAGCGCTTGCCGATCTTCCGTCAAAGGACGCGTTGCGGAGCCGGATCGTCGGGGCACTCCAGGGCGCGATGGCGCAGCTGGTCGGCCTGCTCATGGCGCCGCAGCGCGAGCTCGTATACGTTCTGCAGGCACGCGGCAAGAACGGCGCCGAGTAGAGGAATGAGAGGGCGCACCGGGAGGTCCGCCCGAACGTCGGGCGCGAAGGCGCCCCGACGGCAAACATAAAGGAGACTCATCGATGTCGACTGTTGAGCAGATTGCCGAACACCTTGACAAGCTGACCCTGCTCGAGGCTGCCCAGCTCTCCAAGCTGCTCCAGGAGAAGTGGGGTGTGTCCGCCGCCGCGCCGGTGGCCGTGGCCGCCATGCCGGGGGTCACGGGGGCAGCCGCGGGCGGCGCGGCCGCGACCGAGGAGAAGACGGAGTTCGACGTCATCCTGGCCGCCGTGGGCGAGAAGAAGATCCAGGTGATCAAGGTCGTGCGCGAGCTCACCGGACTCGGGCTGAAGGAAGCGAAAGACCTCGTCGACGGCGCGCCGAAGCCGGTGAAGGAGAAGGTGTCGAAGGCCGAGTCGGAGGCCATGAAGAAGAAGCTGGAGGAGCAGGGCGCGACAGTCCAGGTGAAGTAGCGCGCGCTGGGGTCGAGAGCTCCTTTTAGCCACTCCGTTGACGTGAGGGCGGGCAACCGCCTTCGGGAGAGGGTATGGCAGGCATTATTCAGTGCGGGCACCGCAGCCGCAAGGACTTCGGCAAGATCCCGTCGATCGTCCAGATTCCGAACCTCATCGAGGTGCAGAAGCGCTCGTACGAGACGTTCCTCCAGAAGGACGGTCCGGCGGACCGCCGTGAGGAGAGCGGGCTCCAGGCGGTCTTCAGGTCGGTCTTCCCGATCGCCGACTACAACGACAACGCGCTGCTGGAGTTCGACTCGTACCACTTCGGCGACCCGAAGTACACGGTCGAGGAATGCCACGACCGCGGCATGACCTTCGCGATCCCACTGAAGGTCACGCTCCGGCTGGTGGTCTTCGACCACGACAAGGAAGCGAAGACGCGCACCATCCGCGAGCAGCGCGGCCAGGAGGTGTACCTCGGCGAGCTCCCGCTGATGACGGACAAGGGCACGTTCATCATCAACGGGACCGAGCGGGTGGTCGTGAGCCAGCTCCAGCGGTCGGCGGGCGTGTTCTTCGACGACGACAAGGGCAAGACGCTCGCCTCAGGCAAGCCGCTCTTCTCGGCACGCGTCATTCCCTACCGCGGCTCGTGGGTCGAATTCGACTTCGACGCGAATGACATCCTGCACGTCCGCGTCGACCGGCGCCGCAAGATGCTCGCCAGCGCCTTCCTGCGCGCGTTCTGGTTCCTCGAGAAGGGCGTGGTCCTCGCGGACGAAGAGATCCTGGCGCACTTCTACGACTGCGAGGAAGTGCTCGGGTTCGAGGAGGGCAACGCCTGGGTGAAGCTGCACCCCGAGGCGCAGGTAGGCGCGCGTGTGGCGGAGGACGTGCGGCCGCCGCGCCACCGCGAGGTGCTCGTGACGGCGGGTAAACCGCTCACTGCCAAGCTCATCGAGAAGCTCATCGAGGCCAACGTGGAGAAGATCCCGGTCCGCGCCGAGTCGCTCGTCGGGCGGCGGACGGCCGCGCGCATCGTCGACACCGAGAGCGGCGAGGTGCTGGTTCAGACGAACACGGAGATGACCTCGACGCTGCTGTCGCAGGTGATGAGCCGGAGGGTGGCGCCGTTCAAGCTCCTCGTGGCGAGCGCGGGCAAGATCGACCAGTCGATGTACGAGACCCTCGCGCGCGATCACTTCAAGAACCCGGACGAGGCGCTGGTCGAGATCTACCGACGGCTGCGGCCGGGCGATCCGCCCACCGTCGAGTCGGCGCGCGCGCTCTTCCGCGGCATGTTCATGGATTCGCGGCGCTACGACCTCGCGCGCGTGGGCCGGTTCATGATCAACAAGAAGCTGCAGATCGACGCGCCGCTCTCGATCAAGACGCTCCGGAGCGAGGACATCGTGGCGGTGGTCCGCCACCTCTTGATGGTCAAGCTCGGCGCCAAGCCGACCGACGACATCGACCACCTCGGCAACCGCCGGGTCCGGTCCGTCGGTGAGCTGCTGGAGAACCAGTTCAGGGTCGGCCTGACGCGGATGGAGCGCGCGGTAAAGGAGCGCATGTCCATCTCGGACATCACGAACCTGATGCCGCACGACCTGATCAACGCGAAGCCGGTCTCCGCGGTGGTCAAGGAGTTCTTCGGCTCGTCGCAGCTCAGCCAGTTCATGGACCAGACCAACCCGCTCGCGGAGCTGACCCACAAGCGGCGGCTCTCCGCCCTCGGCCCGCGCGGCCTCTCCCGCGAGCGCGCCGGATTCGAGGTGCGCGACGTCCACCCGACGCACTACGGGCGCATCTGCCCGATCGAGACGCCGGAGGGGCCGAACATCGGCCTCATCTCGTCGCTGTCGACGTATGCGCGCACGAACGAGTTCGGGTTCATCGAGACGCCATACCGCAAGGTCGACAAAGGCCGGGTGAAGGACGAGATCGTCTTCCTGACCGCGCTCGGGGAGGAGCAGTTCGTCATCGCGCAGGCCAACGCCGAGATCGACCGGACCGGCAGGTTCGCGCAGGAGCGGGTCTCGGCACGCAAGGGCGGCGAGTTCCGGATGGTCCCGCCTGAAGAGCTGCACTACATGGACGTGTCGCCGAAGCAGCTCGTGTCGGTCGCCGCGTCGCTGATCCCGTTTCTCGAGAACGACGACGCGAACCGCGCCCTCATGGGCTCGAACATGCAGCGCCAGGCGGTGCCGCTGCTGCAGCCGGAGGCCCCGCTGGTCGGCACCGGGATGGAGCACGTTGTCGCGCGCGACTCGGGTGCCGTCGTCGTGGCCAAGCGCCCAGGCGTCGTGGAGTACGTCTCGGCCGACCGGGTGGTCGTGCGTGCCGAGGGCCGGTCCAAGAAGACCGATCCGGTGCTGGACCTGCCGCTCGATATCTACAACCTGACGAAGTACCGGCGGTCGAACCAGAACACCTGCATCAACCAGAAGCCGATCGTCCGGAAGGGGCAACGGGTCCAGGCCGGCGACGTCGTCGCCGACGGGCCGGGCACCGACCAGGGCGAGCTCGCGCTCGGGCGCAACGTGCTCGTCGCGTTCATGCCGTGGGGCGGGTACAACTTCGAGGACGCGATCCTCGTGTCGGAGCGGCTGGTCAAGGAGGACCGGCTGACGTCCATCCACATCGAGGAGTTCGAGATCCAGGCGCGGGACACCAAGCTCGGCAAGGAGGAGGTCACGCGCGACATCCCCAACGTCGCCGAGGAGGCCCTCAAGGACCTCGACGAGTCGGGCATCGTCCGGATCGGGGCGAAGGTGAAGCCGAGCGACATCCTCGTGGGCAAGATCACGCCGAAGGGTGAGACCCAGCTCACGCCGGAGGAGAAGCTCCTGCGCGCGATCTTCGGTGAGAAGGCCGGCGACGTGCGCGACACGTCTCTCACGGTCCCGCCGGGAATCGAGGGCACCGTGGTGGACGTGAAGGTGTTCTCGCGGCGCGGCGTGGACAAGGACGAGCGCGCAAAGTCGATCGAGGAGGAGGAGATCGGCCGGCTCGAGAAGGACTACCAGGACGAGATCGCGATGGTCGAGATGGAGCGCGACCAGAAGCTCAAGAACCTCCTGGTCGGCAAGACGACCCTCGCCGACCTCTTCGATCCGACCAACAAGACGCAGCGGCTCACCAAGAAGGGCGACCGGATCGCCCGCGAGGACCTCGAGAACTTCTCCTGGAACGAGCTGAAGAAGCTCAGGGTCAAGGAGGACGAGGGGCTCGCCCAGACGATCAAGCGGATCGAGGAGCAGGCGGAGCACGACATCTCGATCTTCGACTCGATGCTCGAGGACCGCATCGGGCGCCTGCGGCGGGGTGACGACCTGCCGCCCGGCGTGATCAAGATGGTGAAGGTCTACGTGGCGGTCAAGCGCAAGCTGTCGGTCGGGGACAAGATGGCGGGGCGCCACGGCAACAAGGGCGTCGTGTCCAAGATCCTCCCCGAGGAGGACATGCCGTTCCTGCCCGACGGGACGCCAGTCGAGATCGTGCTGAACCCGCTCGGCGTGCCGTCGCGGATGAACGTGGGCCAGATCCTCGAGACGCACCTCGGTTGGGCCGCGCGGGCGCTCGGACTCTGGGTCGCGAGCCCGGTGTTTGACGGCGCGACCGAAGAGGAGATCAAGGAGCACCTGACGCAGGCCGCGCTGCCGACATCGGGCAAGACCAAGCTCTATGACGGCCGGACCGGCAAGCCCTTCCATCAGGAGGTCACGGTCGGCCAGATTTACATCCTGAAGCTCGCCCACCTCGTGGACGACAAGATGCACGCGCGGTCGATCGGGCCCTACTCGCTCGTCACGCAGCAGCCGCTGGGCGGCAAAGCCCAGTTCGGCGGCCAGCGGTTCGGCGAGATGGAAGTCTGGGCGCTCGAGGCGTATGGGGCCGCCTACACGCTGCAGGAGATGCTCACCGTCAAGTCCGACGACGTGGAGGGGCGCAACCGCATCTACGAGGCGATCGTGAAGGGCGAGAACTTCCTCGAGCCCGGCACGCCGGAATCGTTCAACGTGCTCGTGAAGGAGCTCCAGAGTCTGGCGCTCGACGTGGAATTGGTGATGAAGGACGGGAAGAAGGCTTCCTAGGCAGGAGACGCTTCCGATGACTAAAGGAGAGTGCGAATGCTGACGGATCGGCCATTCGGCAGCCTGATCAGAGAGGACAAGCCAGCGAAGGACCTCTGGGGCATCCTCGATCGGCATGCGAAGCCAATCACGTTTGACGCGATCCGCATCAAGCTCGCGGCGCCGCAG
>JBGPIS010000099.1:0-7743 GCA_041484965.1 Methylomirabilia bacterium | reverse complement strand
TCGCCCGTGAAGCGCTCGGTGGAAACCGAGTAGACGCGCTCGCCGCCTTCCTCATGGGCTCCCGACACGCGAAACACGTTGGGCCACTCGGGCCACGGGTTGTCGGGCGCGCGGGCGTCCGGCGGCCGCGGGAGCAGCTCGAACTGGTGGACGGCGAGGGCGCCCTGACGATGGACGGTGCCGAGGCAGTCGGCGCCGGTATCGCCGCCGCCGATGATGACGACGCGCTTGCCCTTCGCGGTGATGAACAGGGCGTCGGGGACCGGGTCGCCCTCGCAGCGCCTGTTCTGGAGCGTCAGATACTCCATCGCGAAATGGATGCCCTTGAGCTCGCGCCCCGGCACCGGGAGGTCGCGCGGGTGGCAGGCGCCGCCCGCCAGCACGAGCGCGTCGAACTCGCGCGTGAGCTCCTCCACGGGCAGGGTCACGCCGACGTGACAGTTCGCGCGGAAGACCAGGCCTTCCTTCTCCATCAGCTGGAGGCGCCGGTCGAGGAAGCGCTTCTCCATCTTGAACTCGGGGATGCCGTAGCGCAGGAGGCCGCCGATCCGGTCGGCGCGCTCGAAGACGGTCACCGCGTGGCCGGCGCGGTTGAGCTGCTGCGCGGCGGCGAGGCCCGCGGGGCCGGAGCCGACCACCGCGACCTTCTTGCCGGTGCGCACGGTCGGGGGCTCCGGGACGACCCAGCCCTCCTCGAACGCGCGCTCGATGATCGACTGTTCGATCGCCTTGATCGTGACCGGGTCGTCGTTGATCTCGAGGACGCACGAGCCCTCGCACGGCGCCGGGCAGAGGCGGCCCGTCCACTCGGGAAAGTTGTTGGTCGCGTGGAGCCGGTCGATCGCGTCCCGCCAGCGGTCCCGGTACACGAGGTCGTTCCAGTCGGGGATGATGTTCCCGAGCGGGCAGCCCTGGTGGCAGAAGGGGATGCCACAATCCATGCAGCGGGCGGCCTGCTTCTTGAGGTCGGCGACCGGGAAGGCGAGGTGGATCTCCTTCCAGTCGCGAAGGCGCTCCTCGACCGGGCGGGTCGGCCACCTCGTGCGCTTGATTTCAAGAAAGCCGGTGACCTTACCCACTCGGGGCCCCGACGAGCTCGGCGAAGGTCGGCTCGCGCCCCTCGGCGCGCGCGCGCGCCTCGGCGGCGAGCACGCGCTTGAAGTCCTTCGGCATGACCTTGACGAACCGGGGCTGCAGCCCGATCCAGTCGGCGAGGATCTTCGCCGCGTAGGTCGAGCCGGTGTGGTGGATGTGGCGCTCGATCAGCTCGCGCACGGCCTGGATGTCCTCGGGCCGGTCGAACGGCTCGAGGTCCACCATCCCGAGGTTGCAGCGCCGCTTGAAGTCGCCGTCGACGTCCAGCACGAACGCGATGCCGCCCGACATGCCCGCCGCGAAGTTGCGCCCGCTGCGGCCGAGCACGACGACGCGGCCGCCCGTCATGTACTCGCAGCCGTGGTCGCCGATGCCCTCGACGACCGCGTGGACGCCGCTGTTCCTGACGCAGAAGCGCTCGCCGGCGACGCCGCGGACGTAGGCCTCGCCGCTCGTCGCGCCGTAGAGCGCCACGTTGCCGATGAGGATGTTCTCCTCCGGCACGAACGTGGCCGTCCGCGGCGGATAGACGATCAGCCGGCCGCCCGAGAGCCCCTTGCCCCAGTAGTCGTTGGCGTCGCCCTCGAGCGTGAACGTGATGCCGCGCGGGACGAAGGCGCCGAAGGACTGGCCGGCCGAGCCGGTGAAGTGGATCTTGATCGTGTCGTCGGGCAGCCCGTCGGAGCCCCAGCGGCGCGTCACCTCGTAGCCGAGCATCGTGCCGACGGTGCGGTTGACGTTGCGCACCGGGAGGCTCAGCTCGACCGGCTTCTGCCTCTCGATCGCGTCGGTGCACCTGGGGATGAGCGTCGTGCGGTCGAGGGCCTTCTCGAGGGCGTGGTCCTGTGTCGTCACGCAGCGGCGCGCGACCTCGGGCGGCATGTCGGGCTGGTAGAGGATCGACGAGAAGTCGAGCCCCTGCGCCTTCCAGTGCGTCAGCGCCGGCTCGAAGTCGAGCCTGTCCGCGCGGCCGATCATCTCGTCCATCGTCCGGAAGCCGAGCCGGGCCATGTACTCGCGGACCTCGTCCGCGATGAAGCGGAAGAAGGTCTCGACGAACTCGGGGTGCCCGGTGAACCGTTTGCGCAATTCCGGGTCCTGCGTGGCGATGCCGACCGGGCAGGTGTTCAGGTGGCAGACGCGCATCATGATGCAGCCCAGCACGACGAGGGGGGCGGTGGAGAAGCCGTACTCCTCGGCGCCGAGCAGGGCCGCGATGACGACGTCGCGTCCGGTCTTCATCTGGCCGTCCACCTGGACGACGATCCGGTCACGCAGCTTGTTGAGCACGAGCACCTGCTGGGTCTCGGCCAGGCCGAGCTCCCACGGGACGCCGCCGTGCTTGATGGACGTGAGCGGCGAGGCGCCGGTGCCGCCGTCGTGGCCGGAGATCAGGACGACGTCGGCGTGGGCCTTCGACACCCCCGCGGCGACCGTTCCCACTCCGACTTCCGCCACCAGCTTGACGTGAATTCGCGCTCTTGGGTTCGCATTCTTCAGATCGTGGATCAGCTGGGCCAGGTCCTCGATCGAGTAGATGTCGTGGTGCGGCGGCGGCGAGATGAGCTGAACGCCGGGGGTCGCGAAGCGGACCTTCGCGATCCACGGATACACCTTGGGGCCTGGCAGCTGGCCGCCCTCGCCGGGCTTGGCGCCCTGAGCCATCTTGATCTGGAGGTCGTCCGCGTTGACCAGGTACTCGCTCGTCACGCCGAAACGCGCCGAGGCGACCTGCTTGACCGCGCTCCTCCGCCAGTCGCCGTTCGCGTCCCGCTTGTAGCGCGCCGGGTCCTCGCCGCCCTCGCCGGTGTTCGACCTGCCGCCGAGCCGGTTCATCGCGATCGCGAGGGTCTCGTGCGCCTCCTGGCTGATCGAGCCGTACGACATCGCGCCCGTGGCGAAGCGCGTCAGGATCGATCCGACGGACTCGACCTCCTCGAGCGGGATCGGCGCACCGGCGGGCTTGAGCCGGATCAGGCCGCGCAGCGTCGCCAGGTGTCGGGACTGGTCGTCGACGAGCGTGGTGTACTCCTTGTAGATCTTGTACCGGCCCGAACGCGTCGCGTGCTGGAGCTTGAAGACGGTGTCCGGGTTGAAGAGGTGGTACTCGCCGTCGCGACGCCATTGGTACTCGCCGCCCCAGTCCAGGTCCGCGTGGCCCACCGGCCGATCGGGAAAGGCGTGCCCGTGCCAGCGCCGCACCTCCTCGGCGATCACGGGGAGGCCGATGCCCGAGACGCGCGAGGCGGTGCCGGTGAAGTAGCGGTCGACGAGGTCGCGGTTCAGGCCGATGGCCTCGAAGATCTGCGCGCCGCAGTAGCTCTGGAGCGTCGAGATCCCCATCTTGGCCATGACCTTGAGGATCCCCTTGTTCAGCGCCTTGATGTAGTTCTTCACCGCCTTCGTGTGGTCGATCCCCGTGAGGATCCCCTGGCGGATCATGTCGTCGAGGGTCTCGAAGGCCACCCACGGGTTCACGGCGCCCGCGCCGTACCCGATGAGCAGGCACACGTGGTGCACTTCGCGCGCGTCCCCGGTCTGGACGACGAGCCCGCAGCGCGTGCGCTCGCCGCGGCGCACGAGGTGGTGGTGTACGGCCGCGGTCGCGAGCAGGCTCGGGATCGCCGCCCGCTCGCGGGCGAGCCCGCGGTCGGACAGGATGATGATGTTGTGGCCGTCGGCGATCGCCCGGCTCGCCCCCTGCTGGAGCTCCTCGAGGGCCCGCTCGAGCCCGGCGGCGCCCTCGGCCACGGGCCAGAGCATCGGGAGCGTGATCGCCTTGAACCCGGGCACGGAGACGTGGGTGAGCTTGGCGAGCTCCGCGTTGGAGAGCACCGGGTCCTTGATCACGATCTGCCGGCACGACTCGGGCTCGGGCTTGAGGAGATTCCTCTCCGGCCCGACCGTGCTTTCCATCGACGTGACCAGCTCCTCGCGGATCTGATCGAGCGGCGGGTTCGTCACCTGGGCGAAGAGCTGCTTGAAGTAGTCGTAGAGCGGCCGAGGGCGATTCGACAGGACGGCCAGCGCGGTGTCGGTCCCCATCGAGCCCACCGGCTCCTCGCCCTTCTGGGCCATCGGCGCCAGCAGGATTCTCAGGTCTTCGTGCGTGTAGCTGAACGCGATCTGGGGCTGGAGCACCGCATCGTGGGTGGGCGCCGGGACCGGCCGCTCGGGCAGGTGGTCGAGGCGCACCGTGTGCTCGCGGAGCCAGTCGGCGTACGGCCGCTCGGAGGCCAGCTGCGCCTTGATCTCCTCGTCGTCGATGATCCGGCCCTGCGCGGTGTCCACGAGGAAGATCCGCCCCGGGTGCAGGCGCTCCTTCACGAGGATGCTCGAAGGCGGGACGTCCAGCACGCCGACCTCGGAGGCCATGATGACCAGATCGTCCTTCGTGACGTAGTAGCGCGACGGGCGGAGCCCGTTCCGGTCGAGCACCGCGCCGATCACGGTGCCGTCGGTGAAGGCGATCGACGCGGGCCCGTCCCATGGCTCCATGAGCGAGGCGTGGTACTCGTAGAACGCCTTCCGCTCCGGGCTCATGCTCTCGTGGTTCTGCCACGGCTCCGGGATCATCATGAGGATCGCGTGGGGCAGCGAGCGCCCGTTCATGACGAGGAACTCGAGGACGTTGTCGAACGTGGCCGAGTCGCTGAGACCCTCACGCGTGACGGGCAGGACCTTCTTGAGGTCCGCGCCGAGCACCTCCGACCGGCAGAGCGCCTCGCGGGCGCGCATCCAGTTGATGTTCCCGCGAAGCGTGTTGATCTCGCCGTTGTGGGCGATGTAGCGGTACGGGTGCGCGAGCGGCCACGACGGGACCGTGTTGGTGCTGAACCGCTGGTGCACGAGCGCGAGCGCCGACTCGATGTCCGGGTCGGCCAGGTCGGGGTACATGGCCTCGATCTGGTCGGCGCTCAGCATCCCCTTGTAGATGAGCGTGTTCGAGGAGAGGCTCGGCAGGTAGGCGAACTTGTTCTCCGGGATGTCGAGCGCCGCGACGGCCTTCTCGAAGAGCTTCCGGATCACGTAGAGCTTGCGCTCGAAGTGGGCGTGGTCGCGCAGCCCCGCGCCCTGGCCGATGAACACCTGCTTAATGTGAGGCTCCACCGAGCGGGCGGTGGCGCCGAGCAGCCGGTCGTCGGTGGGCACGTCGCGCCAGCCGAGGAGCCGCTGGCCCTCCTCGTCGACGATCGAGTGGAGCAGGGCCCGCACCGTGTCGCGTTGCTCCGCGTCCCGCGGCAGGAACACGAGCCCGCAGCCGTATTCCCCAGGCGCAGGCAGGGGGATGCCGAGTCGGCCGCACTCCCGTCGGAGGAACCTGTCCGGCATCTGAACCAGGATGCCGGCGCCGTCGCCCGTGTTCGGCTCGCAGCCGCACGCTCCGCGGTGGAGCAGGTTGATGAGGACCTGAAGCGCCTGGCGGACGAGCGTGTGCGATTTCCGGCCCTTGATGTTGACGACGAAGCCGACGCCGCAGGCGTCGTGCTCGTGGCTCGGATCGTAGAGCCCCTGCGCGGGCGGCGGGCCGGGCACCGGAGCGGGAGGTGTAGGGCGTCGAAGCTCCGTCATTGCTGCATCCCCTTTGTGAACAGTTGCACGATACTACCCGGCCCGGGATTATTAGTCATCCCTAAAAAGTAGTATGGTGGGTATCAGGCGTGCTTATAGTACGATTCCCGCATGCACCTGGAGACGCTCCGCCTCTACTGCGACGTGGTGCGGCTCCGCTCCTTCTCGCGCGGCGCCGAGCAGAACTTCGTCTCGCAGTCCGCCGCGAGCCAGGCGGTCCAGCAGCTCGAGGCGGAGCTCGGGGTCGTCCTGATGGACCGGACCAAGCGCCCGTTCGTCGTCACGCCCGAGGGCCTCGCCTTCTACGCGGCGTGCCGCGGGCTCCTCGAGTCCTGGGAGAAGGTGAAGGCCGAGGTCGCCGCCGTGAAGGCGCGGGTGGACGGGACGGTGCGGGTGGCGGCGATCTACTCGGTGGGGCTCCACGACGTGAGCCGCCACATGCAGCGCTTCATGTCGCTCTACCCCGAGGCACGGGTGCAGCTCGAGTGCCTGCACCCCCACAAGGTGGTCGAGGCGGTCCTCGAGGGCGAGGCGGACGTCGGCATCATGTCCTACCCGCCCGCGGACCGCGCGCTCTCGATCGTGCCGCTACGGGCGGAGCCCATGGCGTTCGTCTGCCACCCGGGCCACCGCCTCGCGCGGCGCAAGCTCGTCCGGCCGGCCGACCTCAACGGCGAGACCTTCATCGCGTTCGACCCCGGGCTCACCATCCGCAAGGCGATCGACCGCGCGCTCCGGCAGCACAACGTCAAGGTGAACGTCGTGATGGCGTTCGACAACATCGAGACGATCAAGCAGGCGATCATCATCGCCGCGGGCGTGAGCGTCCTGCCGCGCCACACGGTGCTGAAGGAGGTGGGCATCCGGACGCTCGCGGTCGTGCCGCTCGCGATCCCGGATCTGGTGCGACCGGTCGGGATCATCCACCGGCGGCAGAAGCCGCTGACGCCCACGGTGAGCCGGTTCATCGAGCTCCTGAAGGACGCGAGCGAGGAGCCGGCCGAGGCGGTGACCTCGCGCGCCAGAGCGCGGGCGCCGCAAGTCCTGTAGGATGGTCGTGGGGCTCGGGCAGGGAAGAGGGAGGTCACGCCATGGGCGAGTTCGAGGACGAATACACCGCGGCGCTCGAAGGCGAGGTCCGCGAGATCAAGGGGGCGCTCCTCAACGACACGATCTCCGTGCTGTCGCAGGCCGAGCCCATCTGTCTGCGTGAGACGGCGACCGTCCACGAGGCCGTCCAGACCATGCTCGCCCGGCGGCAGGCGGGCGTGCTCATCACCGACGCCGACGGCCGCCTGGCCGGCATCTTCACCGAGCGCGATGTGCTCACACGGCTCGTGGGCAAGGATCTCGAGGCGCGCCGGACGCCGCTCAGCGCCGTGATGACGCGGAACCCTGACGCGCTCTCCGGGCGCGACCGGGTCGCCTGGGCCGTGCACTCGATGAGCGTCGCGGGCTACCGCACGGTGCCGCTCGTCGACGCGGAGCGCCGGCCGATCGGCGTCGTGACGGTGAGCGACGTGATCCGGTGGCTCGCCGACCTGTTTCCGGAGGCGGTCCTGAACCTCCCGCCGCGCGACCGGCTCAAGCGCCCCCGCGAGATCGACGCGGGCTAGGTCTGCGGGACATGACCACGTGGTCCGCCCGGGAGGCGGAAACCTTGCCCGCGACGGGGGGCTCCGATAAAATAGGAATCGTCTGCCGGAGTTGGACCGCGCTGACCCGAGGGCAGGCGGCCTCAGCAGGGATTCCCGACGTTTCGACGGTCGCGGTCAGGGTATGCGCGGCAACGCGAGTGATGAGACTAGAACGAGGAGAGACGAATCGATGAGTGAGACAGCGACTCCCGCCTCGGGGCTTCAGAAGTCGCTGAAAGAGCTCGACCGTGCCGTCATCCGCTTTGCCGGCGACTCGGGCGACGGGATGCAGCTCACGGGCGAGCAATTCACGACCGAGTCGGCGTGGGCCGGCAACGACATCGCGACCCTGCCGAACTTCCCGGCCGAGATCCGCGCCCCGGCGGGCACGTTGTTCGGCGTGTCGAGCTTCCAGCTCCAGTTCGGCAGCCAGCGCGTC
>JBGPIS010000098.1:0-7757 GCA_041484965.1 Methylomirabilia bacterium | reverse complement strand
TCACGAGCAGGAAGTTCGACTGCGAGGGCGGGAACGCGTAGCCGCGCTTCCGCAAGCCCTCCGAGACGAACCGCCGCTCCTCGATGACGACGCGGCGCGTCTTCTCCCAGTGGTCTTGGTCCTGCAGCGCGGTGAGCGCGGCGATCTGGCCGAGGCGGTTCACGTTGTAGGGCTCGCGGACGCGATTCAGCCGGTCGATCGTCTCGGCGCTCGCGACGGCGTAGCCCACGCGGAGCCCGGCGAGCCCGGCGATCTTCGAGAAGGTCCGGAGCACGATCAGCCGCGGGTAGCGTGGCAGCAGCGCCACGCCGTCCGGATACTCCGGGTCGTCGCAGAAATCGCGGTACGCCTCGTCGAGGAGGACGAGCGGCGGGTCCTGGCCGAGCGCGTCGAGAAAGGCGAGGAGGGGCGCGCGGCGGACGATCGTCGCCGCGGGGTTGTGGGGCGAGCAGAGGATCACCGCCTTCGTCCGCGCGCCGACCTTCCGCGTCATGTCGTCGAGGTCGGTGTCGTAGCCGGCGAGCGGGCTCGCGACGGCCCGGGCGCCCGCGAGGACGACCGAGGTCGTGTAGGGCTCGAACGACGGCTGCGGCACGACGACCTCGTCGCCCGCGTCGAAGGCCGCGCGTGCGACGAGACCGATCAGCTCGTCGGCGCCGTTACCGACGATGACCTGCGCGGGGGAGACGTCGAGCCGCCGCGCGAGCGCGGCGCGGAGGGCGGTGGAGCCGCCGTCCGGATAGAGGTGCACGCGCGCGGCCTCGCGCGCGATAGCGGCGATGACGCGCGGCGAGGGGCCGAGCGGGCTCTCGTTGGCGGAGAGGCGGACGAGCTCGGGCACGCCCCACTCGCGGGCGAGCTCTTCGAGGGGCTTGCCCGCGTCATAGGGCACGAGCGGATCGAGGACCGAGCGCCAGATCTTCCTCACCCGTCCATTCTAGTGAGTCCGCGCGCTATTTGACAGTCTTCGTGCGGGGTTGCTACGCTCACGGCGTCATGTCGGTCGAGTTGTATCGACGGGCCCGGCGTGCCGAGGCGAAGGCGGCGCGCGTCCCCGATCGGCGGCGCCTCCGGCTCGAGTTCTTCCGTCAGGCCCTTGCCGAGGGATTCGACTCGCTGAAGGTCAGGCACGCCGAGGGCGCGTCGGGGCAGGAGTCTGTCCGCACCTACGCGCGCCTGATGGACGACGTGATCTCCTCGCTGACGCGCCTCAGCGCCGCCGACGCGAGCGCCGACGGCCTCCCGCCGACGCCGCTCGTCGTGATGGCGCTCGGCGGCTACGGGCGCGGCGAGCTCCACCCGCTCTCCGACATCGACCTGATGGTCCTCTACGACACCGAGATGACGCCGTCCGTCCAGCGGATGATGCAGGAGCTTCTCTACTCGCTCTGGGACCTCGGCCTCCACGTCGGCCACAGCCTCCGCTCCCTCGACGACTGCGTCGCCATGGCGCGCACGGACTTCCCGAGCCGGACGTCCATGCAGGAGGCGCGCTTCCTCGCGGGCGACCGGCGCCTCTTCGCGCGGTTCCAGCGCGTGCTGCGCGAGAACGTCTTCCGGCGCGATTTCGCCAAGTTCCTCGAGACGACGCTGGCCGAGCGCGACCAGCGCTACCGGAAGTTCGGCGCCTCGCCCTACATCGGTGAGCCGAACATCAAGGAGTCGGCCGGCGGGCTCCGCGACATGCACACGGCGATGTGGCTCGGCGCCGCGAAGTTCGGCGCGCGCACGCTGCGGGAGCTCGCCGACAAGGGACTGATCACGCCGCGCGAGCAGGCCGCCGCCGACGCGGCGCTCACGTTCCTCTGGCGGGTGCGCAACGAGCTGCACTTCTTCTCGGGCCACAAGAACGACGTGCTCGGGCGCGACCTGCAGCCGCGGATCGCCAAGAACCTCGGCTACGAGAACGATCCGGCGTCGCTCGGCGTCGAGCGCTTCATGCGCGAGTACTACCTGCACGCGCGGGTCATCCACCGCGTCTCGAAGCGCCTCATCGCGCGCTGCCAGGAAACGCTCTCGCGCCGCGGCGCCGCCGAGCGGCGCCAGCGGCAGCGGGCGCTCGCCGACGGCCTCGTCGTGTTCGACGGACGCCTGCACCTGGTGGACCGGGACCCGGCGCCGCTCCGGGCCGACCCCGCGCGGCTCATGAAGGTCTTCTGGCACCTCCACCGCCTCGGCTGCGGGCTCTCGCTCGACCTCGAGCGCGCGGTCGAGGACTCGCTCCACCTCGTGGACGACGCGTTCCGCCGCTCGGAGACGGTCCGCGACCTCTTCCTCGACGTCTGCCGGACGTGGGGGCGCGCGGCGCAGACCTTCTCGGAGATGCACGAGCTCGGCCTGCTCGGACGCTACCTGCCGGAGTTCGGCGCGCTGACGTGCCTCGTGCAGTACGACGTCTACCACCGGTTCTCCGCCGACCGGCACTCGCTGCTCGCGGTCGAGCATCTCGAGCACCTCGAGGCGCTGGCGCCCGGCCAGTCGGCGGAGTCCGAGGGCGCGGCGCGGGTCTTCACCGAGATCGACAAGCCCGAGCTCCTGATGCTCGGCATGCTGCTCCACGACATCGGCAAGGCCAAGGGCCACGGCCACGTCGCGAAGGGCATCCCGCTCGTGCGCGAGCTCACCGGGCGGATGGGTCTCCCGTCGGCGGATGCTGCCGCCGTCGAGTTCCTGGTGGCGCACCACCTCACGATGTCCCACATCGCGCAGCGGCGCGACATCCACGACCCGAAGACGGTCGCCGACTTCACCGCGACCGTGGGCGATCCACAGCGGCTGCGCATGCTCTACCTCCTCACGTACGCCGACATGCGCGCCGTCGGCCCCGGCGTGCTGACGCCCTGGCAGGCGCAGATCCTCCACGAGCTGTACACGCTCACGCTGGCGGAGCTCACCGGCGGCCGCGTGGAGAAGCCCAACCGGCTGCAGCTCGCCGAGCGCCTCCAGGCCGCCGCCACGGGTGACGTGGATCTGCAGGCGGTGAAGGCGCACCTCGCGATGATGTCCGACCGCTACCTCGAGACGACGGGTGTGCAGCGGATGGCCGACCACCTCCGGATGCTGCACGACCTCGCCGAGACGCGGGTGGTGACCGCGCTCTTCCATCATCCGGACCTCGGGTCGTCGGATCTGGTCGTCGTCACGCGCGACCTGCCCGGCCTCTTCTCGCTCATCGCGGGGACGCTCGCGGCCCACGGCGTCAACATCATCTCGGCGCAGATCCACACCCGCGCCGACGGCATCGCGATCGACACCTTCCAGGTCAACGATCCGACGAGCGAGGTCGTGACCTCGGAGGCCCTCTGGGCGCGCACCCTCGCCGGGCTCCGGGCCGTGCTCACCGGCGAGCAGAGCGTCCAGGCGCTCCTCGAGAAGCGGCGGGCGGCCGGGCTGGCCGCGCAGAGCCCGGGCCCGCCGAAGATCGCGCTCGACAACCGCCTGTCGGACGCCTACACGGTGCTCGAGGTGAAGTGCCCCGACCGCCTGGGCCTCCTGCACCTCATCACGCGCGCGCTCAGCGAGCTCGGGCTGGACATCGCGAGCGCGCGCATCGCCACCGAGATCGATCAGGCCCTCGACACCTTCTACGTGCACGACCGCCAGGGCCGGAAGGTCGAGGATCCGGAGGCGCTCGAGCGTGTCCGCGCCGCGCTCGAGCAGGCGCTCGTGCAGTCGATCTGATGCTCGGGCGCTATCGCGAGGCCGTCCGCGCGTGGACCAACCCGGTGGGCAAGGCGCTCTTCCGCCTCCACCTCCGCCCCAACCACCTCACGGTCCTCGGGCTCGGCGTCAGCTTCCTCGCGGCCAGCGCGTTCGTCGCGGGCCGCACGCGCGCGGCGGGTCTGCTCCTCGTCGTCGCCGGGCTCTGCGACTTCTTCGACGGCGCGCTCGCCCGCGTCTCCGGCCAGGTGACCGCGTTCGGCGCCTTCCTCGACTCCGTCATCGACCGCTACTCGGACTTGCTCGTGATGCTCGGCATCGTCGTCCTGTTTGCGCGCACGCCGCACGCGCGCGGCGCGGTCGTCGCGATGGCGGGCCTCATCGGCTCGATGATGGTGAGCTACACGAGGGCGCGCGCGGAGTCGATCGGCGTCACGTGCACCGTCGGCATGATGGAGCGCCCGGAGCGCCTGATCTGCCTCATCGCCGGGGCCGTCTTCAACCTGCTCGAGCCCGCGCTCTGGGTGCTGGCGATCCTCTCCAACCTGACGGCGCTCCAGCGCATCGCGTTCACGCGCCGCGCGTCGCGCGACGCGGCGCTCCTGCGCCGCCTCGCCCTCGCCGGCCTCCTGCTGCTCGGGACGCCCGCCGCGGCGGATCCGCCCGCGCCCGGCGCGGTCGCGCCCGAGGTCGAGCGCGCGTGGGCGCAGGCGGTGGAGGGCTACCAGCAGGGCGCGCCGGCGGCGCTCATCCGCGAGTTTGGAAGCGAGGCGGCGCGCGAGAGTCCGGTCGGCGACCGCCTCGGCGTGATCCTCGCCGACGCGCTCGCGCGGGGCGACGACCTCGCGGGCGCGCGGGCGACGGCGGTGAGCGTCGCCGAGCGCTGGCCCGAGAGCCGCCTGGCCCCGCGGGCGCTGCTGCTCGCCGCGACGCTCGCGTTCCGCGCGGGCGACGACGTCCCGGCCGAGGCCCTCCTCACGCGCCTGGCCGAGGCGTACCCCGAAGCGCCCGAGCTGGCCGAGGCGCTCTATCTCCTCGCGATGTCGGCCGAGACGCGCGGCCAGCGCGACCTTGCGGCGCAGACGTACCGCCAGCTCCAGCTCCTCGTGCCGGCGAGCGGGTACGCCGACGGCGCCGCCGACCGGCTCACGGCGCTCGAGGCCGCGGGGCTGCGGCTGGCGCCGCTGACGCTGGTACAGCGGCTCGAGCGCGCGGAGCGGCTGCTGCGTGGCGGCGCGCCGGGGGCCGCCGCCGACGAGGCCGAGCGGGTGGTCGCCGACACGCGCGACGCCTCGCTCGTCTACCGCGCGCTCCGCATCGTCGCCGACGGCACCAAGAGGGTCGGCCGCTGGGAGTTCGCGGCGCGCGCGCTCGAGCTGGCGATGCCGCGCGCCTCGGCCGAGCAGAAGCCGGCGCTCCAGCTCGAGCGGGCGACGCTGCTCGCGCGCGCGGGCCAGCGTCGAGCGTCGCTGGCGCTCCTGGAGGCCGTCGCGGCGGCCGGCGGCGAGGCGGAGGCCTCCCAGGCGTCCTACCTGCGCGCCCGGCTCCTCGACGAGATGGACCGTCAGGCCGAGGCGATCGAGGCCTATCGCGCCGTGGCGGCGCGCTACGTCGGGCGTGAGGTGGCGGGCGCCTCGCTCTGGCGGCTCGGCTGGCTCGCGTACCTGAAGGGCGACGTGCGCGGCGCCGAGCAGTATTGGACGCGCGCCGCCGCGCCGGGCGGCGATCGCGCGTACCGGACCGCCGCGCTCTACTGGACCGGCCGCGCGCGCGAGCAGCTCGGTGACCGCCCCGCGGCGGAGCGCGTCTTCCGCCAGGTCCTCGTCGAGGCGCCACGCACCTACTACGGCGTCCTCGCCGCGGGCCGGGCGTCGGCGCCGTCCGCGGCCGTGGCCGCGGCTGGCGTGATCATGCCGCCGGAGCCGGCGGAGGCCGTGGCCGGCGACGCCGCGTTCGCGCGCGTGGAGCTCTTGCGCCGCATCGGTCTCGACGAGGACGCCTTCGAGGAGCTCGACGAGCTGGCGCGGCGGGCGGCGGGCGATCCCGTCCGGCTCTACGGGGTCTCGAGCGCCTACGTGAAGGCGGAGCGCTACCACCTGGCGCTCCGGATCTTCCGCCGCCATCTCGCCCAGCTCGCGACCACGGGCGACCCGGCGCTGCCACGCGCGTTCTGGGAAATGTTCTACCCGCTCGGCTGGCGGACCGAGCTGACCGACGCGGCGACCGCCGCCGGCCTCGATCCCTATCTCGTCGCGGCCGTTGTGCGCGAGGAGTCGAGCTACTACCCGCGTGCCGTCTCGCGCGCCGGCGCGCGCGGACTCATGCAGCTCATGCCGGGTGCCGCGCCGGACATCGCGAAGAACGGCGCCGCGCTCGACGATCCGGCGCAGAACCTCCGGGCCGGCGCCCGCTTCCTCGCCGGGCTCATGCGCGAGTTTGGCGACCCGCGCCTGGCGCTTGCCGCCTACAACGCCGGGCCCAAGCGGCTGCGCCAGTGGTGGAGCGCCCGGCGCACGGACGACGTCGAGGCGTTCGTCGAGCAGATCCCCTACGACGAGACGCGCCACTACGTGAAGCGCGTCCTCCTCTCGTGGGACGAATACCGGCGGATCTACGGAGCGCCGTGACGCGGGTACCGCTTCCGCCCGAGATCCCCCGCAACCACGCTGAGCCGACCCGGGAGGTCCCCATGCCCTACCGCATCAACCACATCCATCTCAAGGCGTCCGATCCGCGGAGGACGGCCGAGTGGTACGTGACGGCGTTCGGCTTCAGGATCGCCGACGAGGAGGTCCGCGTCTTCGGCGACCGCTTCGTCCGCTGCGTGAGCGAGGACGGCGGCATGTCGGTCAACATTTCGGGCGCGCGCACGAACGAGCAGCTCCTGCCGGGCGAGGCGCGCGCGCACTGGGGGCTCGAGCACTTCGGCGTCGACTCGCAGGACCTCGAGGCCGACATCCGGCGGCTCGAAGGGCTCGGCGCGACGCTCCTCGAAGGACCGATCCAGGTGCCGAACGGTCCGCGCATCGCGTTCCTCCAGGGACCGGACGACACGCGACTCGAGCTCGTCCAGCGCGGACGCGTCGCGGGCGGCTGCTGAGCGGGGAGCGGGCGGGCTAGCGGGTGTCGGGAGCGGGCGCGCGGACGGCGGCTTCGGCCAGCGACTCGAGTGGCTCGAGCCTGGCGAGCCGGTCCTCGAGCGCGGGCTCGACGGCGAAGACACCGCCCTGGACGGGCCCGTTGACGGCGCCGGCGGCGCGCAGCGCCGCGGCGAGCGACCGCCGCGGCGTCTCGTGGCCCATCGTGCGCAGAATGTCGAGCGCTTTCAGGTCGGCGTCGAGCTCCTGCTCGCGCGTGAACGCGCGGACGATCAACGGGTTCACGAGGAAGTCGAGCAGGCCGAGTCCGGGCATCACGATGCCGAGCACGCTGAAGCCAGCCGTCACCGAGAGCGAGAGCGTGCGGCGCTGGCCCGCGTGGTCCAGCACCTCGTGGGCCACCTTCTGCGCGACGAGCGCGTCGATCACGCGCTGCGGCTGGCGCGCGAGGCCTTCGGAGAAGTAGAACGTCGCGTCCTCGGCGGCGAATGCGGTGACCTCGCCGGTCTTGATGAGCGCGAACGAGTAGCGCGCCGGCGCGTCGCCCGCCGCCTCGGCGGCGCGGTAGAGCGTGTGGGAGATGACGACCGTGCCGGGCTGCTGGGGCGTCGGGAAGTACGCGCCCTCGGGATGCGAGGCGCACGCGGCGAGCGTCAGCGCGGCGACGACGAGCAACGCGTGTGAGCGGCGCATGCTGACGAATCTACGGACGCGCGCGCGCGAACCTCACAAGAAAAATGACCGCGCGCGGGCCGGGACCACATCTTGGGGCGCGCCGCGCGCCGGGCCACCACGCGTGGACGCGCCCCTTGGAGGGCGGGCACTTCAGGGCCCGGGGCGCGGTCGCCTCTTGAGGAGCGGCTTCAGGTGGGGCCAGAGGCGGTCGGCGATGACCTGGTGCCCCGCGGCGTTCGGGTGGAGGCCGTCGGGCTGGATCAGCCGGCGGTCGGTGACGACATCGAGCGGGAAGGACACGAAGGCGGCGCCGGTGCGCCGCGC
>JBGPIS010000097.1:0-7810 GCA_041484965.1 Methylomirabilia bacterium | reverse complement strand
GTCAAGCAGGTCCTGGTCCGCACCAACCCGGTCAACGGCCGGAAGGCGCTCTACGTCGGCTCGCACGCCTCGCACGTGGTCGGAATGCCGGTGGCCGAGGGGCGCGCGCTCCTCCTGGAGCTGCAGGCGCTCGCGACGCGGCCCGAGTTCGTCTACCGGCACGCGTGGCGGCCGCGGGACCTCGTCATGTGGGACAACCGGGCGGTTCTGCATCGCGGCCGGCCATGGGACGCCGCGAAGCACCGGCGCCTCATGCACCGCACGACGGTCGCCGGCGACGGGCCGACGGTCAGCGAGGCCTGACGAGCCTCGTCCGCAGCTTTTCCGTCTGCTCGTGAAACGGCAGGCCGCCGCTCGCCGTCATCGGCGTCTTGTCGGCGAGCCCGGTGTGGAGCTCGACGAGCACGGGCCCGGGCTCGGTCAGCATCGCGGGCAGGCGGCGCTTGAACTCGTCGAGCTCGCGGATCACGTACGCGTTCCGGTAGCCGGCGCCCTTCGCCATCGTGACGAAGTCCACCTGAAGACCGCCCGGAATGTCCTGCGCGCCCGAGGTGTGATAGACGCCGTTCTTGAAGACGAGGTGCGTGAGGTTGCGCGGCGCGGCGCCGGCGATCGTGGCGAGCGAGCCGAGCTGCATGAGGAGCGAGCCGTCGCCGTCGAAGACGACGACGCGCCGATCGGGCCGGGCGAGCGCCAGGCCGAGGCCCATTGCGGAGGCGCCGCCCATGAAGCCGACGCACGTCACGGAGAGATCGTCGGGCGCGATCTCGCGCCAGGCGGGCGCGGTCGTCATGGTCGGAATGCAGATCGCGTCGCCGCGCGAGGCGGCGACCGCGCGGAGCACGTCCTCGGGCTGCATCGCCATCAGACGGTCTCCAGGCCGACGAGCACGGCCGCGGGGCCGCGCCGCTTCTGGGCGAGCCGGTAGTACTCGGGGATGAGGTGGACGTCGTCGGGGCCCTCGAGCCTCGCGCGGGGGACGCCGAAGGTGTCCAGCAGCGGCTCGCAATATCGGACCATCGAGTGGCGCGACTCGCGCGGTTCCTTGTCCCTCTCGCGGCTCAGGAGGCCGATCATGTAGAAGACCGGCACGCGCCCGTCCATCGCCACGCCGCGGAGCGTGTTGACCGACGCGTAGAGCCCCGCGTGCTGGATCATGAGCGCGCAGGGCTCGCCGCCCATCCAGAGCCCGGCGGCGATCGTGACCGCCTCGTCCTCCGTCGCGCAGGTGAGGACGCGGAGCGCCTGCTCCTTGTCGAGCGCGGCGAGCACGCTCTTCTGGTGGGTGTCCGGCACGCTCAGGATCCAGCCGAGGTGCTGGTGGCGCGGCGGCTCCCGCAGCTCCGCGGCCAGGGCCGCCCGGGCTTCCCTGAAGGTGTCCTTGAGCGTGTCGATGATCAGCGGCGCCGGAATCGATTCGGGCATTCTGGCCCCTCCCCGTGAGAAGATCGGCTTATCGTACGCCAATCCGGATGCAAGACAATCCGGACACGAGAAAGGACGCCTCATGCGTATCGCGCTGCGGTGGGCTTCGGCCCTCGTCCTGCTCACCCTGGTCGCCGCGCCGGCGGCCGGTCAGGAGCTCAAGAGCGACGAGCAGAAGACCCTCTACGCCCTCGGGCTCGTCATCAGCCAGAACCTGATGGCCCTCAACCTCTCCGCCGCCGACCTCGAGGCGGTCAAGGCCGGGATCACCGACGGCGTCCTGAAGAAGGAGCCGAGGGTCGATCTGCAAGCCGTCGGGCCGAAGATCCAGGAGCTGCATACCGCGCGGCTCGCGGCCGTCGCGGCGATCGAGAAGAAGACGGGCGAGGCGTTTCTCGTCAAGGCGGTCGCCGAGAAGGGCGCGGTCAAGACCGCGTCGGGCGCGGTCGTGACGACGCTCAAAGCCGGCGCCGGCCCCCAGCCCACGGCGACCGACAAGGTCAAAGTGCACTATCAGGGCACGCTCGTCGACGGCACGGTGTTCGACAGCTCCGTCCAGCGCGGCGAGCCGATCACGTTGCCGCTCTCCGGCGGCGTCATCAAGTGCTGGACCGAGGCCGTGCCGCTCATGAAGGTGGGAGAGAAGAGCCGAGTGGTGTGCCCGTCCGACCTGGCGTATGGTAATCAGGGGCGGCCGCCTCGGATCAAACCGGGGGCGACGCTGGTCTTCGAGATCGAGCTTCTGGAGATCGTGAAGTAGGGAGGACACCGATGGCTGAGCGATTCGACCGGCGCCGCCAGGACATGGGCAACATTCTCGGGCTCGAGCACGTCAACGTGAGGGTCCCCGACCAGACGATCGCGACCGCGTTCTACGTGCAGGGGCTCGGCTTCACGCGCGACCCGTACTTGATGGTCGGCACCGAGAACATGTGGATCAACATCGGCCAGCAACAGTTCCACCTGCCGACGGGTGAGCCTCAGGTGCTGCGCGGCTGGGTCGGCCTCGTGGTCCCCGACCTCGACGCGGTCGTCGCGAGCCTCGCCGCCGTCCGGGAGAAGCTCGCCGGGACCAAGTTCGCGTACACCGTCGAAGACAAGCACGTCGCGGTCACGTGCCCCTGGGGCAATCGCCTCCGCTGCTACGCGGCCGGGCCGGAGTTCGGCGACATGACGCTCGGGATGCCCCGCGTCGAGTTCCCCGTGGCGCCGGGCACCGCCGCAGGGATCGCGTGCTTCTACGAGGAGATCATGGGGGCGCCGGCCGCCGTCACGCCCGACGCCGAGGGCGTCGCGGCGCGCGTGAAGGTCGGCGTGCGGCAGGAACTGGTCTTCCGCGAAACGGCCGCGCCGGCGGGAATGTACGACGGCCACCACATCGCGATCTACATCGGGAACTTCTCCGGCCCCCACGGGCGCTTGGCCGAGCTAGGCCTCGTCACCGAGGAGAGCAACGAGTACCAGTACCGCTTCGAGAAGATCGTGGATCCGAAAACGCGGGAGGCGCTCTTCGTCATCGAGCACGAGGTGCGGTGCTACACGCACCCCATGTTCCTGCGCCCGCTCGTGAGCCGGAACCCCGCGCAGCGCCAGCCGACGTACCAGCGCGGGCGCGACGCCTTCTACCCGGGGGCGAGCTAGTCACACTGCTCCCGCGCTCAGATCAGGCCCTGCGATTTCAGCAGATCGGCCACCAGCACCGCGCCCTTGGCCGCGCCCATCTTGGTGTTGTGGCTCACCAGCACGAACTTCACGCCGTTGGGCAGCGCCGGATCCTTGCGCACGCGGCCCACGGTGGTGACCATGCCCTCCCCGCGGTCGCGGTCCAGGCGCGGCTGGGGGCGGAAGGGGTCATCGTGGACGTAGATCAGCTTGGCCGCTTCGGGAGCCGTGGGCAGGCCCGCTAGCTCCTTGGGCGCGAAGGCGCGCATGGCGGCCGTCACTTCCTCGACCGAGGCGGGCTTGCCAAGGTCGGCGAACACCGCCTCGGTGTGGCCCTCCAGGACGCCGACGCGCGTGCAGGTGCAGCTGACCGCCACCTGAGCGGGTGTGACCCCGCTGCCCGTGAAGGTCCCGAAGACTTTGACGAGCTCGCGCTGCACCTTTTCCTCCTCGCCCGCGATGTAGGGCACGAGGTTGTCCATCGTGTCCAGCGCCAGCACACCGCCGGAACGGCCCGCGCCGGAGACGGCCGCCATCGAAGTCATGAAGACCGTCCTCAGGCCAAACGCCTTGTACAGAGGGGCCAGGGCGATCGCCAAGCCGGTCGTGTGGCAGTTGGGGATGGCCGTGACAAAGCCCTTCCAACCGCGCTTCCTGGCCATTTCCAAAACGAGCGGCGCGTGGTCGGAGTTCACGCCGGGGATCAGCAGGGGCGAGTCCGCTTCCATGCGGAACGCCGCCGCGGCCGAAACCACGGGCGTGACGGCCGCATACCTGGGCTC
This sequence comes from Methylomirabilia bacterium, assembly GCA_041484965.1. Lineage (GTDB taxonomy): Bacteria > Methylomirabilota > Methylomirabilia > Rokubacteriales > CSP1-6 > JBGPIS01. The sequence continues at coordinate 3,941 of JBGPIS010000097.1, read as the reverse complement.
GAGCACCTTGGCCACGTCCGATTCCACGGCCGTGAAGATGAGGTCCACCGAGGCGGGGTCGAAGGTGTCGCTGTCCTGGATGACCATGCCCTTGAATTCCTCGGGCACGCTGCCCTCGGCCCACCAGCCCGCTGCGCCATTGGGGGCCTTGATGCCCTCGGCATAGGGCTTGCCGGCGCTGCGCTGCGAGCCGGCCAGCGCCGTGACCTTGAACCAGGGGTGTCCGCGCAGGCAGACCAAAAACTGCTGGCCGGCGATGCCGGTGGCTCCGATGACGGCGACGTTCAATCTCTGCTGATTCATCGTCAGCGCTGGTGCACGAGCGGCAGCCCCGGCACCCCGCTCCGCGCGTGCAGCACGTAGTCTTTCCGGATGCTGCCGATATAGAGGTCGCGGAGGTCGGGGCCGCCCCACGTCACGTTCGTCGGCCAGTCCATCAGCTCGCCCGTGAGGTCGTGGATGACCGTCACCACTCGGCGCTCGGGCGTGATCGCGATCACCTTGTTCGCGATGACGAGCGCCACCCAGAGATTGCCTTCCTGATCGAAGCCGCAGCCGTCGGTCGCGCCGAACGTCGCCCGCTGCTCGGGCGTGGCGCCGCGGAACGCCGCCACGCCGAGCACGGGGCCGTAGGGCTCGGCGGCGCCGAGCGTGCCGTCGCGGCCGATCCGCAGGCGGACCACGTTGTAGCCGAAGGTCTGGCAGACGTACAGGTACGCCTCGTCGGCGTCGAGGGCGAGCCCGTTGGCGAACTGGAAGCCCTCCGCCATCTTCTCGGCGCGCCCGTCGGGCCGCACGCGGTAGACGAAGCCGTCGGCCGCGCCGCGCTCGGCCTGCGCGCGGTCCCAGGTCGAGTGCGAGCACCAGACGTTGCCGTGGCGGTCCACGATCGGGTAATTCGAGGCGAGAAGCGTCCGGCCATCGATCTGGTCGCAGAGGATCTCCACCTCGCCGGTCGTCGTGTCGAGACGCTGGAGCGGCCCCGTCGGGGCAATGGCGAGGCCGAAGTTGGCGATGACGATGCGGCCCTCCCGGTCCATGTTGATGCCGTTCGGCGCGCCGCCGGCATTGCCGACGCGGCGCAGCGTCCCGTCGCGGAGGACCTCGGCACAGGCGCTCGCCTGATCCGAGACCCACACGCGGCCGTCGCGGCTCACCACGACGTCCTCCGGGCGCTTCAGGCCGACACCGACTTTTCTCAGCGCTGAGAGCGGAATCGGGACGGGCGGCACGCTCGGGGCGACGCCTGCGGGTTTTGGCATGGCGCCTATTGTATGCTGGCTTCCCGTGGCGCACACGGCCTTCGGCATCTTCGATCACGTCGACCGCGGCGACGAGCCGCTGGCCTCGCTGTACGAGCACCGACTGAAGCTCGTGGAGGCGGCGGACGCGGCCGGCTTCCGGACTTACCATGTGGCCGAGCACCACGCGACGCGGCTCGGCATGGCGCCGTCGCCGGGCATCTATCTCGCGGCGGTCGCGCAGCGCACCCGGCGGATCCGGTTCGGCCCGCTCGTCTACATCCTGCCGCTCTACACGCCGCTCCGGCTCATCGAGGAGATCTGCATGCTCGATCAGCTCTCCGGCGGGCGCTTCGAGCTCGGCATCGGGCGCGGGATCTCGCCCTACGAGCTCGCGTACTGCGGCGTCGACTTCCTCGAGGCGCAGGCGATGGCGGACGAGGCGCTCGAGGTGATCCTGGCGGGGCTCCGAGGCGGGCGCCTGAGCCACCGGGGCCACTACTACCGCTACCTCGACGTGCCGCTGGAGCTCACGCCCGTGCAGCGGCCGCATCCGCCGCTCTGGCAAGGCGTGGTGACGCCGGAGAGCGCCGTGGCGGCCGCCCGCCGCTCGGTCAACGTCGTCGGCACAGCGCCGAACACGACGATGAAAGAGCTCGTCGAGCGCTACTTCGAGGCCTGGCGCCCCGAGCCCGGCGCCCCGACGCCGCTGGTCGGCTGCCAGCGGCACATCTTCGTCGCCGAGACCGACGCGGAGGCGACGGCCGCGGCGCGCGGCGCGTACCAGGCGTGGTACGAGAGCCTCACGAGCCTCTGGCGGCAGTTCAACACGGTGCCGATCAAGTTCGCCGAGTCCCTCGAGCGGGCGCTCACGATCGACGCGGCCATCGTCGGCTCGCCCCAGACCGTGCGAGCGGAAGTCGAGCGCCATCTCTCGGCGACCGGCTGCAACTACTTCGTCGGCCGATTCATCTACGGCAACCTCGGCTACGAGCCGGCGCGGCGCTCGCTGGACCTCTTCTGCCGCGAGGTCATGCCGCACTTCCAGGAGGGCGGGCGCCCATGAGGTTGGCACTGGGGCAGGGGTACTCGGGAGCGGCGCTCTCGGGCGATATGGAACGCATCCTGGAGGCCGAGCGCCTCGGCTACGACTCGGTCTGGACCGCGGAGTCGTACGGCTCGGACGCGGTGACGACGATTGCCTGGATCGCCGCGCGCACGACGCGGATCCACGTCGGCACCGCGATCATGCAGATCGCGGCGAGGACGCCCGCGGCGAGCGCGATGACCGCGATGACGCTCGACGCGCTGTCGGGCGGGCGCTTCCGCCTGGGGCTCGGCGTGTCGGGTCCCCAGGTGGTGGAAGGCTGGCACGGCCAGCGCTTCGGCAAGCCGCTCGCCAAGACGCGCGAGTACGTGGCGATCGTGCGCGCGATCCTCCGTCGCGAGAAGCCGCTCGAGTTCGACGGCGAGTACTACCGGATCCCGTACGCCGGCCCCGACGCGACTGGACTCGGCAAGCCGCTCAAGTCCATCCTCCACGGCCGGGCGGACCTGCCGATCTACCTCGCGGCGATCGGGCCGAAGAACGTGGCGCTCGCCGCCGAGCTCGCCGACGGCTGGCTGCCGACGCTCTTCGCGCCGTCCAGAATGCGCATGTTCCGCGGGTGGCTCGACGAGGGCTTCGCGAAGGCGGGCCCGGCGAAGCCGCGGGAGGGCTTCGACGTCATGCCGAGCTGTCCCGTCGTCGTGGGGAATGACGTCGACGCCTGCCGGGCCCAGCAGAAGGCCGCCCTCGCCCTCTACGTGGGCGGCATGGGCGCGCGGAGCCGGAACTTCTACAACGAGCTGGTGCGCCGGTACGGGTTCGAGGAAGCCGCCACGACGATCCAGGACCTCTACCTCGCGGGCAAGAAACGCGAGGCCGAGGCGGCGGTGCCCGACGCTCTCGCGGACGCGGTCGGGCTCTTCGGACCGCGCGAGCGCATCCGCGAGCGGCTGGCGGCGTACCGCGAAGCGGACGTGACGACGCTCGCCGTGCGGGGGAACCTCGACGCGATCCGGCTGATGGCCGAGCTCGTCCTCTGACCATGATCGTGACCGGCATCGAGGCGCCGTTCGACCGCTACCGGCAGATCGTCCGCCCCGAGTGGATCGATCACAACCGGCACATGAACATGGGCTACTACCTCGTCGTGTTCGACCTCGCGACCGACGCGTTCCTCGGCTGGGTCGGTCTCGACGAGGCCCACCGGCTCGCCGAGCGGGTGACGACCTTCTGTCTCGAGGCCCACGTGACCTACCACCGCGAAATGGGTTCGGCGGATCCGCTGCGCGTCACGACGCAGCTGCTCGCCCACGACGAGCGGCGCCTTCACTATATCCACTCGATGTACCACGCGACCGAGGGCTATCTGGCGGCGACGAACGAGCTCATGTCGCTTCACGTGAGCGAGGTGACGCGCCGGGGCGCGCCGATGGCCCCCGCCGTCCTCGAGCGGCTCGCGCGGATCCAGAGGGCGCACGACGCATTACCACGACCGCCGCAGGCGGGCCGGACGATCGGCCTGGACGCGCGGCCGACGACGCGATGAGCGGCCCCGCGCGGGCCGGGGAGGCATTCGCATGACGACGATCGGACTGCTGCATCCGGGCGAGATGGGCGCCATGGTCGGCGCCTCGGCGCGGGCGGACGGCGCG
>JBGPIS010000096.1:0-7845 GCA_041484965.1 Methylomirabilia bacterium | reverse complement strand
TCGCCGCGAACCTCCCGCCGAAGCGCGCGAGCAGCCAGCGCGTCAGCGCCCGGAGCCGGCGCGCCTTGACGCGCGGCGTGCCCCCCGCCCGGATCACGCCCGCGAGCCTGGCCGCCGGCACCGCCACGAGGCGCCGGGGCGAGAGCAGACCGCGCGCCCGGAGCGCCCCCACGGCGCGCGCGGCGTTGGTCCACGCGGTGTGCTGCGTCAGGACCGCGCCGGCGGCGATCTCGTAGGGCGTCCGGCCCGGCCACCAGCGCTGCGGGCCGAAGCGCCGCTCGAGCGCTCCGTACAGGCGGAGGAGGCGCGCCTTCACGCGGTCGCGGGGCGGCCCGGGGATCCGGCGCCGGCCCGCGAGCGGCGCCCGCGCTGAGCCCATGCTGGGACTCATCGTCCTCCTGCAGACGCTGACGCTGGCCGTGAGCGGTCCGGCCACCTCACTCGAGTACCTCCCGATCCGCGTGGCGGAGGCCGAGGCGTACTTCGCCCGTGAGGGCGTGGCCGTCAGCGTCAGGACGACGCGCGCCGAGTCGGGCGCCGCCGAGGCCCTCGCCCAGGGCCAAGTGGATCTGGCCGCGACGACACTCGAGGCGCTGCTGCGCTTCGGTCCCCGCCAGCCGAATCAGGTGCCCCGCCTCGTCTTCGGCCTCACGGCGGCGCCGCCCGTGGCGCTGCTCGTCGCGGCAGCGCACACGAGCGCGGCGCGGTCCGTGGACCATTTGGCCGGCCTCCGCGTGGGCGTCACCACGCCGGGCGCGCCGGAGCACGCCTGGCTCGGGTGGCTGCTGGCGCGCCGCGGCGTGAGCGTGGCGCAGGTCCACGTCCTGAGCCTGGGCACGCGCGGCCTCGTCGCCGCCATCGACTCGGGCGAGATCCACGCGGCGCTCGTCCCCGGGCCGCTCGCCGGCAGCCTGATCGCCGGCCGCCGGGCAACCCTGCTCGCCGACTTCCGCACGCCCGACGCCACCGCCGCCGCGCTCGGCAAACCGAGCGTCAATGCCGCGGTCTTCTTCCGCTCCGACCGGCGACCCAGGGATGTCGACCTCACCGCCTTCGCGCGCGCCCTCCTGGCCGCCGAGGAGCGGATCCGCACGGCGAACGGCGAGGAGCTGGCCGCCAAGCTCGCGCCGCGCGTGGTCGGCGCCCCGGAGGAGTTCGAGGCGCGCCTGGCCACGGCGCGCGCCTGCTACCTCGCCGACGGCCTCGTCTCGGCCGAGGCGCTCCAGCAGACGCTCACGATCGTCCGCGCCCACACGCCGCTTCCCGCCTCGCTCAGGATCCCGCGCCCCGAGGAGATGCTTCACCTCGAGCCGCTCCAGAAGGCGCTCACGGCCCGGGCGGCGCGCTGACCCGCACGCCGAACTCCTCGAGGAGCCGACGCGTCTCCTCGACCGGCAGCCCCACGACGTTGGTGTAGGAGCCCTCGCACCGGTCCACCAGCGCCCCGCCCAGGTCCTGGATGGCGTAGGCCCCCGCCTTGTCGAGCGGGGCGCCCGAGGCCACGTAGGCCTCGAGCGTCGCGTCGGAGTAGGCGGCCATGCGCACCCGGCTCACGACCGCGCAGGAGGCCTCACGCCCCGTCCGGGCGTCAACGACCGCGACCGCCGTGATCACCTCGTGCTCGCGGCCGCGGAGCCGGCGGAGCATGGCGCGCGCCTCGTCGGGCCCGGCGGGCTTGCCGAGCGCCGCGCCGTCGAGGACCACCACGGTGTCGGCCCCGAGGACGACGCCATCACCGGTGCGCGCCGCGACCGCGCGCCCCTTCTTGAGCGCGAGCCGGGCCACCGCTTGGGGTATCGGTCCCGCGTCGAGCGTCTCCTCGATCTCGCTCGGCACCACGTCGAAGTCGCGGCAGATGACACTCAGCAACTCCCGGCGTCGTGGGGAAGCCGACGCCAGGATCACCCTCACCGGAAGCTACAGCCGGCGCAAGGCGAGAGCGGCGATGACGATCCCGACGACGCCGACCAGGTTGACTTTGAGGCTCAGGCCGAAGGTGAGGGCGAGGAAGCGGAGATCGAGGGTCGCCGGAGGCGTCAGGCCGATCGTGGGTCCGCGGGTGATCAGCTCCTGAATCCGTCCGGAGGGCAAGAGGCTGCCGAGCAGCTCGCCCAGCAAGGACCCGACGACCAGGCCCGCGACCACCACGAGGAGGATCAGCCAGATGCCTCGCTGGGCGGCCATGCGGAGCGCGCCTCAGGCCATGATCAAGGGGTGCGCGTCGGTGACGATCCGCGTCTGGGCGTCGATGGCCTTCCGGATGAACTTCGGCAGGCTGAAAGCGTGCTGGTGGGTCGTCCCGTCCCAGTAGTCGAGCGGGCCCTTCACGCGCTCCGTGACGAGCTTGTCCACGGCCTGCACGTCCAGGCGACGGGGGTCCACCTTCTTCGTGGCCGTGATGAAGCCCCACGGCGTGCCAAAGCAGGAGATGAAGGTCTGGTAGCCGGCCACCACCGGGAAGACCTCCCGGAGCGTCCGGTGGATCGACGTGTAGAACGCGAGCTCGCCGAGTTTGGTCATCCCGGCCTGCATGGTCATCGCCCCCGTGGGCGTGAGCCGGTCCCTCACCAGGGTGTAGAACTCCTTGGTGAAGAGCATGCACGCCGGCCCCTCCTCGAGGGGCTCGACCAGGTCGATCGTGATGACGTCGAAGCGGTCGGCGGTCTTCTCGAGATAGGCCCGGGCGTCCTCCGCCCTGACTTCGGCGCGCGCGTCGTCGAACGACCCCCGGTGCATCTCGGGCAGGTGCTTCTTGCAGATCACGACGACCTCGTCGTCGATATCCACCATAACGGCCCGCGCGATGGAGGGATATTTCAGGATCTCCCGAAGGGTGGCCCCTTCCCCGCCGCCGATGACCAGGGCGCTCCGCGGGGGGCCCTCGGTCGCCAGCATCCCCGGGTGGACAAGGGCCTCGTGGTAGATGAACTCGTCAGTCTGGCTGGACTGGATCCTGCCGTCGAGCACGAGGACCTTGCCGTAGGAGGTGGTCTCCATGATCTCGACGTGCTGAAACTTCGTCTGGGCCTCCACCACCGTCCGCTTGATGGCGTGCATGTGCCCTTCGGCGGGGGTCGTGGTCTCGAAGAACCACTTGTAGCCCTGCGGGTTGATCACCTGATCGCGGCGACAGCCCTGTTCACGATCGGAACAACCGCGTTGAGGAACATGCCGCGCTGCATCTCGACGATCGAGGTGCGCTCGGCGCCGAACTGCTCGACCATATAGTTGGCGGCCACGTCGGGCTGCAGGACGTCGCCGCAGGAGAAGATATCCACCGCCGCGTAGCGGTACTCCGGCCAGGTGTGGATCGCGAGATGAGACTCGGCGATGACGACCACGCCGCTGATCCCGAACGGGTTGAACTCGTGGAAGACGACGTCAACAATCGTGGCTTGGGCCCGCTTGGCTGCCTCGACCAGGGTCCCCTTCACGGCCTCGAGATTGTCGATCATGTCCGCATCGCAATCGAACAACTCGAGGAGCATGTGTCGTCCCAGGGCGTTCAATCCAGTGGTCCCCCTTTCTCCGAACCGGGCATCTACCGCGCCTCTCCTGCGGCGCGTCGCTCGCGCCGCCGTTGCTCCCACCGAAAAAATTTCTGCCTACGAGGAAAACTTGTTTCACTGTATGGCCCGCTTTTTTCGATTGCAAGAAAAAAACGCTGTTTTCGGGGTGGGGCGACGGCGCCGGGCGTCGGCGAGACGCTCGCCTGCGAGCGCTCCGCCCGACCCGTTGAAGCGTCTTCGGCAGTTTTCGCTTGCATTGGATCGTCGCCTCGGTAGAGTGACGAGGGATCGATGACGAAGACGGTGACGATGGCGGCGGCGACGGTTGGCCACGCGGAAGGCGGCACTCCCCTCAACGCCTTCGACAACGCGCTGCTGGCGGCGGGCATCGGCAACGTCAACCTCGTGAAGGTCTCCAGCATCATCCCGCCCGACGTCGCCCTCGTCGACCTTCCGAAGATCAAGCCCGGCGCCCTCGTCCCGACGGCGTACGCGGCGGTGAGCAGCGACGTGCCCGGCCAGACGGTGGCCGCCGCGGTCGGTGTGGCGCTCCCGGACGATCCCGCCAAGCCCGGCGTCATCATGGAGTTCCACGACATCGCCGGCCGCCGGGACGCGGAGCGGGCGGTCCGCGCCATGCTCGAGGAGGCGTTCACGGTGCGGGGGGAGCCGATCCGGGAGCTCCGCGTCTTCGCCGTGGAGCATACCGTCGAGCGGGTCGGGTGTGCTCTCGCCGCGGTCGTCTTGCTCGCCGAGCAAGACCTCGCCTAGCGGCGCCCCGGCCCGATGCGCGCCGTCTCGCCCCGCTACATCGCCTGCGAGGGAACGCTTGCCGACTCCCGGATCATCGTCTACGGCATCCCGTTCGAGGGCCGGGTGAACCTCCGCAAGGGCGCCGACGCCGGCCCGCGCGATCTCCGCCTCGCCTCCGACTCGATCGAGACCTACTCGCCCTGGGTCCAGCGCGACCTCGAGGACCTGCCGATCGCCGACATCGGCGACTGCGAGATGCCCGACGGCGCCTCGCCGCGCGAGCAGCTCGACGCCGCGCGCGCCGACATCGCCACCTGGTGGCGGCCGGGACTCATCCCGTTCATGCTCGGCGGCGACCACACGGCGACCGTGGCCGTCATGGAGGCGATCGCGCCGTCGTTCCCGGAGCTGCGCGTCCTCCAGCTCGACGCCCATCCGGACCTCCGCGAGGAGTTCCTGGGCGAGCGCTACAACTACGCCTCGGCGATGGCCCGGGTGATGGACGTCGTGCCGAAGGAGCGCATGTACCAGGTCGGCATGCGGACGGGCGCCCGCGAGGAGTACGGGCGCGCGCATCCCAACTTCTACTCGGTCCTCGCCGGCCACCCGGTGGAGATCGTCCGCCGGCTCCTGCCCGAGCTCCGGCGCCACCCGCTCTACGTGACGATCGACGTGGACGTCCTAGACCCGGCGGAGGCGCCCGGCACCGGCTCGCCCGAGCCTGGCGGGCTCCGCGTGCCGGAGCTGCTCGAGATCGTCCGCATGCTCGGCGAGTGTCGGGTGATCGGCGGCGATTTGGTCGAGGTCGCCCACGCCTGGGACCCCTCGGGCCGCACCGGCATCGCCGCCGCCTGGGTGATCCGCGAAGCCATGTTGACCTGGTGGGGCACCGTCCGATGAAACGCCGCTACACCGACTACAGCGCCCCGCGCCTTTACGAGATCGCCTTCGACATGAACCGGAAGGGCGAGGTGGACTTCCTGGTCCACTGCTTCAAGCGCTACGCCAAGCGACGGGTCGGCCGAGTGCTCGACATCGCCTGCGGCACCGGCCCTCACCTGATCCGGCTGGCGGACCGGGGCTACCGGATGTCCGGGCTCGACCTCTCGCCCGGGAACATCGAGTTCGTCCGCGAGCGCCTGGCCGCCAAGGGCCACGCGGGCGAACTGGTGGTCGGCGACATGACCGACTTCCGCCTGAAGCAGCCGGTGGACGCGGCCATCTGCATGCAGGACTCGCAGGGCCACCTCCTGACCAACGAGCAGCTCCTGGCCCACCTGCGCGCGACGGCGCGCGCCGTCAAGAGGGGCGGCCTCTACGTCTTCGACCGCTACATGGCCTCGTCGTGGGTCGATCCGGCGCGGAGCTGGTCGTGGTCCAGGCGGCGCGGCGGGCTCATCGTGCGAGCCTCGTTCTCGGCGCTCAACGACGTGGACCCGGTGAGCCAGGTCTTCCGCGAGCGGATGACGCTCGAGGCGGTCGAGAACGGCACGCACCGGCGCTACCGGCAGTCGCACCTCTCCCGCATGGTCTTTCCCCAGGAGCTGCGGACGATCGTCCAGCTCGCCGGCGGGTTCGAGTTCGTCCAGTGGTTCTTCGGGTTCGAGCCCCATCAGGTCCTCGAGCGGTCGAAGCACCCGCTCATCATGGTCGTCGTCCTGCGCAAGACGTAGCGCGGCGCGCCATGACGCCGGCGCGCGCGATCGAGGTCGGCCGTCGCGTCTACCTCCGCGCGCCGACGGCCCGCGATCGAGAAGAGCTGGCGCGCCTCGTGCGCGCGAGCCGACGCCTCCTCCACGCCTGGGTCCGGCCACCCGCCGGCCGCGCGGCCTTCGCGGCCTACCTGCGGCGGGTCCGCCGGCCGACCGAGCGCGGATTCCTCGTCTGCCGGCGCGCGGACGGCGCGATCGCGGGGGTCATCAACGTGAGCCAGATCTTCCTCGGGAACTTCCGGAGCGCCTACCTCGGGTTCTACGCCGGCGCCCCGTTTGCGGGCCGCGGCCACATGCGCGAGGGCCTGAGGCTGGTGCTGCGTCACTGCTTCCGGCGACTGCGGCTCCACCGGCTCGAGGCGAACATCCAGCCCGGAAACGTGAGGTCAAAACGTCTCGTGAAGCGGTGCGGGTTCCGGCGTGAGGGCTTCTCGCCGCGCTATCTCAGGATCGCCGGACGCTGGCGGGACCACGAGCGGTGGGCGATGACCGCCGAGGGGTTTCGGTGAAGCGCGCCTCGGTCCTGAGGCTCAAGCGGGGGCACGACCGGGCGCGCAGCCATCCGTGGATCTTCAAGGGTGACGTGGCCGACGTGAGCGACGTCGAGGCCGGCTCGGCCATCACGGTCATCGACTCGGCCGGCAGGTTCGTCGGGCGCGGCCACTACAACCCGCGCCCGGCGCTCTGCTGCCGCATCCTCACCTGGACCGACGAGCCGCTCGACGCCGGCTTCTTCGAGCGGCGGATGGCCGCGGCCGTCGCCTTCCGCGCCCGCGACAGCGCCACCGGCCCGCCCACGCTCGGTCGTCTGGTCTGGAGCGAGGCCGACGGGCTGCCCGGGCTCGTCGTGGACCGCTACGGTCCGGCGCTCGTCGTCCAGTGCCTCACCCTCGGGATGGCGCGCGCGCGGCGCCAGATCGACGCCGCGCTGGCCCGGGCCCTCGGCGACCTTCCGATCTTCGACAAGGACGAGGACGTCCCGGCGCGGCTCGAGGGGTTCGAGCCCGCCCACGGCTGGGCGGGGCAAGCCGGGCCGGCGAGCGTCGAGGTGGCGGAGGCGGGCGTGCGGTTCGCCGTGACCTTCGGCGTCGGCCACAAGACCGGCCTCTATCTCGACCAGCGGGAGAACCGCTGCCGCGCCGCGTCCCTTGCCCGCGGCCGCGACGTGCTCGACGCCTTCTGCTACACGGGGGGCTTCGCCTGCCACGCGCTCGGCGCCGGCGCGCGGCGCGCGGTCCTGATCGAGTCGGGGCCGGAGGCGCTCGCGGGCGCGCGGCAGAACCTGGCGCTGAACGGGGTGGCCGAGCGGGCGGAGCTCCTCGCCGCGAACGTCTTCGACGAGCTCCGGCGCCTCGAGCGGGCCGGCGCCCGGTTCGGCCTGATCGTTCTCGATCCGCCGCCCTTCGCGCGGAGCCGCACGCAGCTCGAGGCCGCGCTACGCGGCTACAAGGAGATCAACCTCCGCGCCATGCGGCTGCTCGAGCGGGGCGGGAGCCTCCTCACCTTCTCGTGCTCGCACCACGTGCCCGAGGCGCGCTTCGAGGAGGTTTGCCGGGAGGCCGCGGCCGACGCCGGCGTGCGCCTCCGGGTGGTGGCGCCCCTCACCCAGGCGGGCGACCACCCCGTCGTGCTGACGATCCCAGAAACCCGCTATTTGAAGGGATTGCTGCTCGAGGCGCTGTGACGCCCCGGCGGGAGGCGCGGAAGCGGCGGCACCCCTCCTCGACCACGCTAGCCCAACTTCCGCAGTTCGAGTAGCGCGACGGCGCAGGCCCGAGTCTGCGCCGTTGTAACTCGTGCTCCCGTCGGCGTCTCGTCTGTCGAGGCCGTGTAGTGGCGACCAAGTTCATTGACTTCGCGCGGGCGCGGCG
>JBGPIS010000095.1:0-7907 GCA_041484965.1 Methylomirabilia bacterium | reverse complement strand
CGGAGTAGCGCTCCTCCCGCCACGGGTCGGCCTTCATGTGGTAGCCGTTCTGCTCCCAGAAGCCCGGGGGGTTGACGTCGAGGAACTCGAAGGCGCGGAGCCACTTGGCGCTCTTCCAGAAGTAGAGCTTGGGCACGACCAGCCGCATGGGCCCGCCGTGGTCGGGCTCGAGGTCGCGGCCGTTGTGGCGGAGGGCGAGGAGCACGTCGTCCTGCAGGAGGTCGTCGAGGGCGATGTTGGTCGTGTAGTCCGGGTCCGCGTGCTGCAGGACGCAGGTCGCCTCCGGGCGCGGCGTGACGTGCTTCAGGATCTCCCGGATCGAGACGCCCTCCCACACGTTGTCGAGCTTCGACCAGCGCGTGACGCAGTGGATGTCGGAGGTCAGTGTCGCCCGCGGGAGCCGCTGGAACTCGTCCCAGGTCCAGGACACGGGGCGTTCGACCAGGCCGAAGCACCGGAACGTCCAGGTCTTGGGGTCGAAGCGCGGCGTCCGGCCGTAGGTGAGGACGGGCCACTTCTCCGTGAGCGTCTGGCCGGGCGGCACCCGGTGCGCCTGGGCGGGATCAGCCTGCTTCATGCGTGACCTCCAGCGCGTCTACAGAGCTGCGCTACCGCTGCCCACTATACACCCGCCGTCATAAGCTTCTCGGTGTCGACCGTGGGGCGACCATATAATGGATAGCGACACGGGCGTGGCCGGTCACGGGTCGGCGGACGAAAGGACACCCGGAATGAACGGAGAACGGAAGCTGGCGTTGTTCATCGACTTCGAGAACATCGCCCGCGGCGTCAAGGAAGCCCAATACAACGCCTTCGAGATCAAGCTGGTCCTCGAGCGGCTGCTGGAAAAAGGCAAGATCATCGTGCGCCGCGCCTACGCGGACTGGAACCGGTTCACCGAGTACAAGCGGCCCTTCCACGAGTGGGCGATCGAGCTGATCGACGTCCCGCAGAGCCGCTACAGCGGGAAGAACTCGGCGGACATCCGGATGGTCGTCGACGCGCTCGACCTCGCCTATGGGAAAACCCACATCGACAGCTTCGCCCTCGTCTCGGGAGACTCCGATTTTTCACCTCTTGTCTCGAAGCTCCGAGAGAACGACCGCTACGTCATCGGCCTCGGCGTGAAGTCCTCCTCCTCGGACCTCCTCGTCGCGAACTGCGACGAGTTCATCTTCTACGAGGACCTGATCCGCGACACGAAGAAGACGAACCTCCTGCGGGGGCTGCCCGAGAAGAAGGCCGAGGCGATGGCCCAGCTCATCGACGCGATCCAGGCGCTCCAGCGCGAGAACAAGGAGACGCTCTGGGGCTCGATGGTCAAGCAGACGATGATCCGGAAGAATCCGGCGTTCAACGAGTCGTACTACGGCTTCTCGACCTTCTCCAAGCTGCTCGAGGAGGCCGCCAAGCAGAAGATCGTCACGCTCGAGCGCGACGAGAAGAGCGGCACGTACGTCATCACGACCCTCACCGAGGAGGGCGGCCGCGCCGCCTGAGCCCGGGCCGCGCTCCGGGGCCTACTCGCCCCCCCAGGGCGCGATGAGCCGGTCGATCGAGAGCATGCCGGCGCCGCCGATCAGGATGGCCAGCGCCATCGCGATCAGCGCCAGGTTGAACTCGTAGCCGTGCCCCTTGCCCTGCGTCATGCTCCAGTTCAGGAAGAAGCCCTGGCGCACGTGGACCTTGGCGATCGCGACCACCATGACGGCGATCAGCCCGAGGGCCGCCGGGCGCGCGAGGAAGCCGGCGAGCAGCGTGAGGCCGCCGAAGCACTCGACGAGGGCCGCCAGCACGGTCGCCGCGGGCGGGATGTTCATCCCACGGAAGCCCTCGATCGTCGCCTTGAGCCCCCGCCCGCCGAACCAGCCGAAGACCTTCTGGGCGCCGTGGGCGAAGAAGACCACCCCCAGCATCAGCCGAACGATCAGGTGCGACCAGGATGGAAACGTCCCGAAGACCAGGTTCATCAAGTCGCCCATGGTCCCTCCTCGCCCGTTGCGATGGCCGCCACCACAGCGTATTCTCGCCCGGTGAGCCGCGCCTCGAACCCGATCCCTTGGTCGCCGCGAGTGTACTACATCATCGCGGGCGCGATCGCGCTCGTCCTGTGGGCCGGCGCCGGCGCCGCGCAGCCGGACCTCACGGTCGCGCCGGGCATGGTCAAGGGCGCCCTCGACGCGCCCGTGACGATCGTCGAGTTCTCCGACTACCAGTGACCCCATTGCCAGCAACTCCAGCGGACGCTGGGGCAGATCCTGAAGGAGTACGACGGCCGCGTGCGCCTCGTCTTCAAGGATCGGCCGCTCGCGAGCCACGCGCTCGCCCGCCCCGCCCACGAGGCGGCGCGGTGCGCCGGCGCCAGGGGCAAGTACTGGGAGTACCACGACGTGCTCTTCGAGGAGCAGCCGGCGTTCGAACGCGCCGATCTCCTGCTCTACGCCGCGGACGTCGGTCTCGACCGCGCCGAGTTCGCTCGCTGCCTCGACGAGCGGCGCTACGCCCCGCAAGTGGATGCGGACGTCCGGCAGGCCATCGCGCTCGGGATCAACGCCACGCCGACGCTGCTCGTCAACGGGCGGATGATCGTCGGCGCGCCGAGTGTCGAGGAGTTCCGGTCCCTCATCGAGGAGGCCCTCCGGGTGCGGCGCTGATGCCCTTCGTCAGGATCGCCGACGTGGACGAGATCGCCCCCGGCAAGGGCACGCTGATCGAGCGTGACGGGTTCGCGCTCGCCGTCTTCAACGCGGGCGGCGGGCGCTTCTACGCGGTGGGCCCGCTCTGCCCCCACGAAGACGGGCCGCTCGCCGAGGGGTGGCTCGAGGGCGACACGGTCGTCTGCCCGCGGCACGGCTTCAACTTCGATCTGACGACCGGCGCGTGCCCCGTGGACGAGAGCCTCACGGTGGCCGCCTATCGGGTGCGGGTCTGGGCTCCGCGGTCGAGGTCGAGCTCCCGTGAGCGCTCCCCCCGTGAGCCTCTACGTGAAGACAGCCGAGGCGGCCTGGCAGGAGCGCCGCCCAGGCGTCCGCTGGAAGGTCCTCTGGGAAGAGGGCGCCCGAAAGGCCGTCCTGATACGCTACGATCCAGGCGCCGTGATCCCGCGCCACCGGCACCTGGGCGACGAGCAGATCTTCGTCCTCGAGGGCGCCGTGTCCGACGACACGGGCACCTGCGCCAAGGGCGACTACGCGCGGCGGCCGCCCGGCTGCGTGCACAGCGTGTCGAGCCGCGAGGGCGCGCTCGTGCTGGCCGTCATGACCGGCGGCACTGAGCCCGTGTAGAGCCGGTTGCATCGACCGGGCAAAATGAATACTGTATGTACGAGAGAGGATCGTCCCATGAGCGAGCGCGTCGTCAAGCACGTCCGACAATTCCTTGGCCAGCGCCTCCGCACCCTCCGCAAGCAGCGCCTGCTTAGCCAGGAGCGGCTGGGCGAGCGCGCCAACCTCAGCGGGAAGTTCATCGGCGAGGTCGAGCGTGGCGAGAAGTCCATCTCGATCGACAGCCTCTACCGCGTGTCGGTGGCGCTCGAGGTCCCGCTGCGCGACCTCGCCGACGTCGCGGACAAGCACACGCCGATCCCCAGCGTGGAGGTCGAGAAGATCTTCGCGCTCGTCTCGGGGCGGCGCCGCCCGGAGGACGTCCGGAAGGCCTACAACGTCCTCCGCGCGATGTTCGGCCGCGCGTCGTAGCCGCGCCGTTTCGCGCGCTCCCGCCTCGCGCATCCACGGCCCTCCCCGGCCACGCGCGCGGCACGAAAGGTGTGGGCAGCATGACCCAGGATCAGGTGTGGCTCGGCATCGGGCTCCTCGGCCAGGCGTTCTTTTCCGCGCGCTTCCTCGTCCAGTGGATCGCCTCCGAGCACGCCAAGAAGAGCGTAGTCCCCCGGCCGTTCTGGTTCTTCTCGGCGGGCGGCGGGCTCACGCTGCTCGCCTACGCCCTCTACCGGCGCGACCCGGTGTTCATCATCGGCCAGGGGGCGGGACTCTTCATCTACGCGCGCAACCTCTACTTCCTCTCCCGCCGCCCCGAGGGCGCCGCCCACACGTGAGAATGCACCACCCGTAAGAGTGATAGGATTCGGTGGAGCAAAGGAGGAATCCGTGACCTCGACCATGAACTGGGCCCAGTGCCTCACGCGTCCCGTGCTGATGATCCCCGGCCCGACCGAGCTGCCCTTCCCGGTCATCCAGGCGATGAACCAGCCGGCGGCGATCCAGTACGACCGGCACTTCGACGAGCAGGTGCTCGAGCCAACGACGCTCGCGCTGCGCGAGGTGTTCCAGACGAAGGGCGAGGTCCTCCTGATGCCGGGGTCGGGCCGCACCGCGCTCGAGGCCGGCGCGCTCAGCGTCATCGAGCCCGGCGACCGCGTGCTGGTGGTCGGCGCCGGGCAGTTCGGGATCCTGATGCGCGAGATCATGAACCGCGTGGGAGCCGACTGGACGGAGTTTCCGGTGGAATGGGGCGCGCGCCTCGACCTCGAGCGCCTCGCGCGTGAGGCCGAGCGCGTCCGACCGAAGGCCCTCACGCTCGTCCACAACGAGACGTCCACGGGCACGACCTACCCGGCCGCCGAGGTCGGCAAGATCGCGCGGGCGGTCGGCGCGCTCTTCCTCCTCGACACCGTGTCGTCGATCGCCGGCCTCGACGTGCGCACCGACGAGTGGGGCGTGGACCTCAACATGACCGGCTCGCAGAAGTGCCTCGCCGCGCCGCTCGGCTTGGCCGTCGTGTCCGTGGGCCCGCGCGCGTGGGAGGCGATGGAGCGCCGCACCCAGCCGGCGCGGAGCTGGGCGTACGACCTCCTCCGCTGGAAGGAGCACTGGGTGCCGGTGTCGCGCGGCGGCAAGATCCCCGACGGCACGCCGCGCCGCCAGCCGGTGTCGATCCCGACGCACCTCACCGCGGCGATGCGCGTCGCCGCGAACCTCATCCTCGAGGAGGGGCTCCCGCATCGGTTCCGGCGCCACGAGGTGGCGGCCGGGGCGCTCCGGCGCGGGCTCGCGGCGATGGGGCTCGAGATGTTCCCCGACGCCTCGCTCCTGTCGAACACGGTCTCGTGCGTGAAGACGCCGAAGGGCATCGAGCCCGCCGCCGTCGTCAGGCAGATGCGCGACCGCTACGGCATCCTGATCGGCACGGGCCTCGACCGGATCCGGACGACGACGCTCCGGATCGGGACGATGGGCATGACGGCGAGCCCGTTCTACGTGCTGCCGACGCTCTCGGCCCTCGAGCTGGCCCTGCGGGACCTCGGCGGGAAGTGCGAGCCCGGCGCCGGCGTCGCGGCCGCGCAGGCCGCCTTCGCCGACGCGCCCTAGTGGCCGCGCCCCTCTGCGTCGTTCCCGACGACTTCCCGTCGGTCTTCGAGGGCACGCCCGCCCACGAGCGTCTGAAGAAGCTCGGCGAGACGCGCGTGTACACCCAGCGTGGCGCCGACGACCCCGACGAGCTGATCAAGCGGCTCGACGGCGCCCACGCCGCCGTCAACATCCGCGCCCACGCCCGCTTCACCGACCAGGTGTTCGCCGCGTGCCGCCATCTCACGATGGTCTCGATCTGGGGCACCGGCACCGACAACGTCGATCTCGACGCCGCGGGCCGCCGCGGCATCACCGTGTGCAACACGCCCGGCATCAACGCCTTCGCCGTCGCCGAGCACACGATGGCGCTCATGCTCGCCGTCGCGCGCAAGATACCCCGGATCGATCGCGAGATGCGCGGCGGCGAGTGGCCGCGCGAGATGCTGACGCAGCTTCTCGGCAACACGCTCGGCGTCTTCGGCACCGGCAAGATCGGCACGCGTGTCGCCGAGCTGGGGCGCGCCTTCGGCATGACGGTCAAGACCTGGAGCGCCCGCGGGGGCGCGGCCGCGACCAGGGACGACATCCTGAGATCCGCCGACTTCGTCACGCTACACCTCCGGCTCGCGCCGGACACGCGCGGCTTCCTCGGGCGCCGCGAGTTCTCGCTCATGAAGAAGACCGCGATCCTCGTCAACACGGGCCGAGGCGCCCTCGTCGAGCGCGAGGCGCTCCTCGAGGCGCTCGCCCAGGGCAAGATCGCGGGCGCCGGCCTCGACGTCTTCCACCAGGAGCCGCTCAAGCCGGGCGATCCGATGCTCGCGTTGCCGAACGTCGTGCTGTCGCCGCACAACGCCGGCCAGACGCCGGAGGTGATCCGCGACGGGCTCCTGCGGGCCGTCGAGAACCTCGAGAATTTCCTGAAGGGCCAGCCGACCGACGTCGTCGTCGCGCCGGTCACGCCGGGGAGATGATGGCCGCGACGGCGCTCGAGATCCAGCGCCGCGACGTCGTGCTCGGCGGCCACGGCTTCGGGCCGGCCGGGGCCTACGAGAAGATCTCCGGCGTGCTCCACTTCGCCGCGGACCCGACGCATCCCGCGAACGCGGCCATCACCGACCTCGCGCTGGCGCCGTGCAACGAGGCCGGACGCGTCGAGTTCTGGGCGGACTTCTACCTCTTGCAGCCGACGGATCCCGAGCGCCGCAACCGCCGCCTCCTCCTCGACGTCGCCAACCGCGGCCGCAAGGTTGCGCTCGGAATGTTCAACAGCGCGCCCCGCGTGCCCGACCCCTCGACGGCGGCGGACTTCGGCAACGGCTTCCTCATGCGCCGGGGCTACACGGTCGCCTGGATCGGCTGGCAGCACGACGTCCCGCGCCGCGACGGGCTCATGGCCCTCACCGTTCCCGCGGCGCGCGGCGACGGGCGGGTCACCCGGGCCGTGCGCTGCGAGTGGCGGCCGAACGTCCGCGTCGACACGCTGCCGCTCGCCGACCGCTACCACATCCCGCATCCGACCGCCGACCTCGACGATCCCGCCGCGCGCCTGACCGTGCGCGAGCGCGCGGGCGCCGCGGCCGTGGCGATCGGGCGGAGCGCCTGGCGGTTCCCCGACGCGTCGCACGCGAGCCTCACGGGCGGCTTCGAGCCCGGGAGCATCTACGAGCTCGTCTATCGCGCCGAGAATCCGCCGCTCGTCGGGCTCGGGTTGCTCGCGGTCCGCGACACCGCGGCGTGGCTATGCTCCGCCTCCGCGGCGGCCGGCAACCCCTGCGCCGGCGGGCTCGAGCGCGCCTACGCCTTCGGCGTCTCGCAGAGCGGGCGCTTCCTCCGCCACCTCCTCTGGCTCGGCCTCAACGAGGACGAGGCCGGGCGCCGCGTGTTCGACGCCGTGATCCCGCACGTCGCCGGCGCGCGGCGGGGCGAGTTCAACCATCGCTTCGGCCAGCCGTCGCTCAACGCGACGCACGCCGTCGGCAGCCTCTTCCCGTTCACCGACGCGGAGCAGTCGGATCCTGTCACCGGCCAGCGCGGCGCGCTGCTCGGACGCCTCGAGGCGCGCGGCGCCTTGCCGAAGATCGTGACGATCAACACGTCGGCCGAGTACTGGCGCGGCGACGCCTCGCTCGTCCACACCGATGTCGAGGGTCGGCGCGACGTCGCCCCGCATCCGGCGACGCGCGTCTATCTCTTCGCCGGCACCCAGCACACGCCGGGCGCGCTGCCGCCGCCCGACGCCGACCCGAACACGGGCGGGCGCGGCCTCCAGCCGTTCAACGTGGTGGACTACGCGCCGCTCCTGCGCGCGGCGCTCGTGAACCTCGACCGATGGGTGAGCGACGGCGTCGAGCCGCCGCCGAGCGCCGTGCCCCGGCTCGCCGACCGCACCGCGGTCCCGGCCGAGACGGCGGCAGCGATCTTCGCCAAGATCCCCGGGGTGCGCTTCCCGGACAGGATCCCTCGGCCGGTGCGCCTCGACTTCGGCCCCGACCTCGCGCGCGGGATCGGCGCCGAGCTGCCGCCAAAGGTGGGGGCGCCGTTCGTCACGTTCGTGGCGGCGGTGGACGCGGACGGCAACGAGATCGCCGGCGTCCG
>JBGPIS010000094.1:0-7922 GCA_041484965.1 Methylomirabilia bacterium | reverse complement strand
CTCGCCGCCGGCCGCGTGCACTTTTGCGGCGAGGCGGTCGCCGCCGTCGTGGCGTCGAACGCCTACGTCGCCGCCGACGGCCGCGAGCTCGTCCGCGTGGAGTACGACGCGCTCCGCGCGGTCGCGACGCTGGAGGCCGCGCTCGCGGCCGGATGCGTCTTCTTCCGCCGGGACTTCACGAACGGCGACGTGGACGGGGCGTTCCGAGGCGCGCCGGTGGTCCTGCGCGAGACGTTCGAGCACGGGCGGTGCGCGGCCTCACCGATCGAGCCGCGCGGTCTGGTCGCCGACTGGGACGGCGAGACGCTCATCGTGTGGGCCTCGTCGCAGACACCGTCCATCATGCGCACCGCTCTCGCCGCCGCGCTCGAGCTGCCGGAGGCGCGCGTCCGCGTTGTCGTCCCAGACGTGGGCGGTGGCTTCGGGCTCAAGATGCACGTCTTTCCCGAAGACCTGGCCGTCGCCGCGATCGCGCGGCTCCTCGGCCGGCCGGTGAAGTGGATCGAGGAGCGGCGCGAGAACCTCGCCGCGGCCTCCCAGGCGCGCGCCCAGCGGATGGAGGTCGAGGCGGCCGCCGCCGCCGACGGGACGCTGCAGGCACTGCGCGCCCGCGCGATCTCCGACGGCGGCGCCTATCACGTCTACCCGCTGACGGGCGCGCTCGAGCCGCTCGGGAGCGCCGGCATCCTGCCGGGGCCGTACCGCACGCCCGCCTACGCCTACGAGGCGCTCGCGGTCGCGACCCACAAGCCGCCGCTCGGCGCGTACCGCGGCGTCGGCATGACGATGGGCGCGTTCGTCATGGAGCGGATGCTCGACCTGCTCGCCGAGCGCCTGAAGCTCGATCCGGCGGAAATACGCCGGCGCAATCTGATCCCCCGCGAGGCGTATCCGTTCACCTCGGCGAGCGGCATGACCTACGACAGCGGCGATTTTCCCAGGGCGCTCGAGCAGGCGCTCGGCGCGGTGGACTACGAGCGCTTGCGCCGCGAGCAGGCGGCGGCGCGCGCCGCGGGCCGGCTCGTCGGCGTCGGGATCGCCTGCTACACGGAGTACACCGGCATGGGGGCGGAGGTGTTCCGCCGCCGCGGCATGTCGGACGTGCCCGGGATCGAGGCCGCCACGGTGACGATGGATCCCGGCGGCGACGTCAGCTGTGTCACGAGTTTTCCGTCGCAGGGGCAGGGGCATGCGACGACGCTCGCCCAGGTCGTCGCCGACCGGCTCGGCGTGCCGATGGGCCGCATCCACGTGCGACCGGTGGACACGCTCGCCGCGCCGCGCGGCAGCGGGACCTTCGGGAGCCGCGGGGCGGTGTCCCAGCTGGGGAGCGCGGGTGCCGCGGCCGACGAGGTGCGCGCGAAGCTCCAGACCCTCGCCGCGCACCTCCTCGAGGCGAGCCCTGCCGACGTGGTCTGGGCGGATGGCCGAGCCCACGTGCGCGGCTTCCCCGACCGCGCGATCGGGCTCGCCGACCTCGCGCGCCTCGCGTACGCGCCGCCGCCCGCCGGTCTGCCGGGCGGGCTCTCCCCGGGCCTCGAGGCAACGGTGTACTTCGACCCGCCGGGGCCGGTGTTCTCGGGCGCGGTCCACGTCGCCGTCGTCGAGGTGGACCGCGACACCGGCCGCGTGACGATCCTGCGCTACGCGCTCGTGGAGGACTGCGGTCCCGTGATCAACCCGATGATCGTGGACGGCCAGATCCACGGCGCGGTCGCCCAGGGGATCGGCGAGGCGCTGCTCGAGTCCGTCGTGTACGACGGCGACGGCCAGCTCCTCACGGCCACGCTGATGGACTACGCGCTCCCGAGGGCCGACAGCGTGCCCGCCCTCGAGATCGGCCACCTCGAGACGCCGTCGCCCCTGACGCCGGGCGGCGTGAAGGGCATGGGCGAGGGGGGGACGATCGGCGCGCCGGCGGCGATCGCCAACGCGGTCGCCGATGCCGTCCGAGGACTCGGCGTGCGGATTGGGAAGCTCCCGATCTCCTGCCAGGAGATCGCGCTGGCGTAAGACTGGCGGCATTCTCGAGGGCGTCAGGTTCCAGCGCGATTTTGCGGGCGCTTCGACAGGTGATATGAGTGAAGAGTGGCTCCGTCGCTCGACCTGATCCGCCGGCTGGAGGCGAACGTCGCCCGCGCCCTCGTCGGCAAGCCGGAGGTCGTCCGCCTCGCCGTGATCGGGCTGCTCGCGCGCGGCCACCTCCTCATCGAGGACGTGCCGGGCGTCGGCAAGACGACGCTCGCCGCGGCGCTCGCGCGCTCGATCGGCAGCGGCTTCCAGCGCATCCAGTTCACGTCCGACATGCTGCCGTCCGACATCCTCGGCGTCTCGGTCTGGCAGGCGGAGCGGGGGGAGTTCGTCTTCAAGCCGGGGCCGCTCTTCACGAACATCGTGCTGGCCGACGAGATCAATCGAACAACACCGAAGACCCAGTCCAGTCTGCTGGAAGCCATGAACGAGACCCAGGTGTCGCTCGACCATTCCACGTATCAGCTGCCGCGGCCGTTCATGGTCCTCGCCACGCAAAACCCGCTCGAGTACGAGGGCACCCACCCGCTGCCCGAATCGCAGCTCGACCGGTTCCTCCTGAGGATCCGCATCGGCTACCCGGCGACGGGTGATGAGAAGACCATCCTGCGCGACGCCGGCGTGCCGTCGCCGGACGCGCTCGAGCCGGTGGTCGCGGTGGCCGACGTGCTCGCGCTGCAGGAAGACGCCGACCGCGTGCGTGCCGAGGAGCCCCTGCTCGACTACGTGATGGCGCTCGTGGCCGCGACGCGGGCCTCGCCCCTCCTGGCGCTCGGCGTGAGCCCGCGCGGCGCGTTGGCGCTCCTGCGCGCCGCGCGGGCCGCGGCGCTCGCCGACGGCCGCGACTACGTCGTCCCCGACGACGTGAAGGCGCTCGCGGTCCCGGCGCTCGCCCACCGCGTGCTGCTGAAGAGCGGCGCGGGACGGCCCGGCGAGCGCGGCGTCGACGCCGAGGCCGTCCTGACCTCCATCACCCAGCAGGTCTCGGTCCCCCGGTGACTGGACGCCGGTGACGCTGGGTCGCAGGCTCGGCTGGCCGCTCGCGTGGCCGCGGCGGACGCTGTGGCCGACGCGCGACGGCTGGTGGTGCCTGGCCGCGGCGCTCGGTCTCGGCTTCGCGGCGATCAACACCGGGAACAATCTGCTCTACCTGCTCGTCTCGATGCTCCTGGGTCTGGTCGTCGTCTCCGGCGTGCTCTCCGAGCAATCGCTCCGCGGCGTTCGCATCGAGCCGGTCGTGCCCGGCGAGCTCTTCGCGGGTCGACCGGCCCTCTTCGGCGCGAAGGTCGTCAACCGGAAGCGCTGGCGAACGTCCTACTCGGTCACGATCGAGGTTCTGGGCGGCGGCCACCGGGCGTACCTGCCGAGGCTCGAGGCGGGCGGCGCGCGGCTCGTGACGTGGCAGGCGACGCCGCCGGCCCGCGGCCGCCAGCGCGTCCCGGGCTTCAGGATCATGACGCGCTTCCCCTTCGGGCTCTTCGTCAAGGGGGGGCAGGTGGCGCTCGCCGCCGACGTGCTCGTCTACCCCGCCGTCGCGCCGGTCTCGGAGGCGTGGCGGCGGCAGCTCGAGGGCGCGGGGACCTCGCCGGCGCGGCGGCGGGGCCGGGGGCACGACCTCTATACCCTCCGCGACTACCGCCCCGGCGACGACCCGCGGCTGATCCACTGGAAGAGCAGCGCCAAGTCGTCGGTCCTGGTCGTGCGCGAGCTCCAGGCCGACGCGACCGTGGACACGCGGCTCGTGCTCGACGGGACCGGCGCGCGCGACGCCGCGCGGCTCGAGCGCGGCCTCAGTGAGGCGGCCTCGCTCGCCGTCCATCTCCTCAGGGCCGGCGCCGCCGTCGAGCTGGCGGGCCGCGCCGCGCGCATCCCGCTCGCGACCGGGCCCGCGCAGCGGACGCGGATCCTGACGGCGCTGGCGCTCTACGACCCGCGCGCCGCAGCCGGCGCGCCGCCGGCCCGCGCGGGCCAGGCGCGCGGACCCATCCGCGAGATCACCGTGGCGCTCGATTGACCATGTCGCCCGCGACGGCGCTCACACTCGCCACGCTGCTGCTGGCGTTCGACGGCCTCACCGCGCTCTGCCTGGCCGGCCTCGTCGGGACCGCCGCGGCCGCCGCCGTCGCCATCGTGATGGCCGCCTCGTGGTGGAACGAGCCGCTGCGCGACCGCGTGAGCGCCGTCCCCGGGCTCGGGCGCGGCGTCGTGCTGCTGGCGGCCGGCGCCTCGGCCCTCGACCTCCTGTACCTCGCGGGCTCGCTCCTCGACGGCCTCGCGCGCCTCCTCGTCTTCCTGCTGCTCTACCGTCTCGTCATGCGGAGCGCCCTGCGCGACCTCAGGGACGTCGCGTTCCTCGCGTTCTTCATGCTGGTCGCCTCGGCGCCGCTGACGTTCGGCGTCGGGTTCCTGTTCGTGTTCCTGGTCTTCCTCGTGCTCGGCACGTGGATGCTCATGCTCTATCACGTGGCGACCGAGACGGAGCGGGCGCCGGATCGCGTCAGCGACGACGCGAGCCCGGCGGCGCTCGGCCGGGACCTGCTCGGGCTGAGCCTCGCGGCCTCGGTCGCGACGCTCGTGCTCACGGCCGCCCTCTTCTTCGTCATTCCGCGGATCGGGCAGGCGGCGCTCACGCTCCGCGCCGGCGCGCCGCGCATGATCTCGGGCTTCTCCGACCGCGTGGAGCTCGGGTCGTTCGGCGAGATCGAGACGGACGCCACGGTCGTGATGCGCGTGCAATTCCCCGCGCGGGACGCGGTGGATCCCGAGCTCCTGTCGGACCTCCGCTGGCGTGGCATGGCGCTCGACCGGTATGACGGGCGCGCGTGGACCTCCACGCGGCGGGCGCGCGCGGCGATCCGGCGCTCGCCGATCGGCCAGTTCGAGCTCGGCGCCTTCCGGGGCGCCGGGCCGGTCCTGGTCCAGGAGATCTACCTCGAGCCCTTCGGGACGGAGATGATCTTCGCGGCGCCCCGGGCGCTGCGACTCGGGCTCCGCGCCGACACGATCGTCGTGGACGACATGGACGGCATCTCGGTGCCGAGCGCGGCGGCGCGCTTCCGCTACGTCGTGCAGTCGGAGCTGGAGTCACCGGGGCCTGGGCGGACGAGGGAGCTCGACGCGGAGGCGCGGGCACGATACCTCCAGCTTCCGCCGCTCCCCGCGCGCGTGGGGCACCTCGCGCGCGAGCTCGTCTCGGGCGCGCGCGAGCCCCGACAGGCCGCCGAGGCGCTGACGCGGCACCTCGCGAGCCGTTACACGTACACCCGCACGCTCGGGCGCACGACCGCCCTCGATCCCGTGGACGAGTTCCTCTTCGTCCAGCGCGCGGGCAACTGCGAGTACTTCGCCGCCGCGCTCGCCGTGATGCTGAGATCCCTCGACATTCCAGCCCGCGTGGTCAACGGCTTTCAACGAGGCGAGTGGAACCCCTACGGCCGCTACTTCATGGTCCGGCTGCTCGACGCTCACGCCTGGGTCGAGGCGCACGTGGACGGCGACTGGATCACGCTCGACCCGTCGCCGCGCGCCGGCGCCGAGGCGTCCGGCGCCCCGAACGGGGCGATCATGTACCTCGACGCGCTGCGGGTGCGCTGGTACCGCTACGTCGTCAACTGGAGCCTTCAGGATCAGCTGCTGGGGGCGCTCCGGATCCGCGAGACCGCGCTCGGCTGGAAGCCGCGAATGCCGGCCCTCACGGAGCTCCGGACGCTGCCGCGCGAGATCTTCGTGCTGCTCGCCCTCATCGGGCTGGCCATGGCGCTGCTCGCCTGGAGCCGCGGCGGCCGGGGCGCCCGGGCCCGCGCGGCGGCGGCGCTCCCGGCCTTCTACGCTCAGGCGTTGCGCGCGCTCGCGCGCCGGGGCCTGGCCCTGGCGCCGGGGGAGACGGCGCGGGAGTTCGCCGGGCGGGTGGCGAGCGCGGCGCCGGCCTGCGCGGACGCGTTCGCGCGGCTCACGGCCGCCTACGAGCGCCTGCGCTTCGGCGCCCGCCCGCCGAGCGCAGAGGAGACCACCACAATAGAAAGATCGCACTTGGAGCTACGGAGCCACCTCGCGTCTTTCTCAGGCCACCTTCCGTAGAAGCGGCCCCGAAGCCCCCGTTACAATAGACCCCGCGACAACACCAGAAAGGTCGAAGGCCGAATGGGAAAGCACGACATCGAGATCGCCCGCGCGGTGAAGCTCCGGCCCATCCACGAGGTCGCCGAGTCGCTCGGGCTCGGCGCCGCCGACCTCGAGCCGTACGGCAGCGACAAAGCCAAGATTCGCTGGGAGGCGGTCGAGCGGTTCCGCGACCGCCCGGCCGGCGCGCTCGTTTTCGTCACCGCCATGACGCCGACGCCGGCGGGCGAGGGAAAGTCCACGACCACGATCGGGCTCGCCGACGGCCTGCGCCGGCTCGGCAAGCGCGCGGTCGTCGCGCTGCGCGAGCCGTCACTCGGGCCCGTCTTCGGCGCGAAGGGCGGCGCGGCCGGGGGCGGCTACGCCCAGCTCGTGCCGATGGAGGATCTCAACCTCCACTTCACCGGCGACATCCACGCGATCGGAGCGGCCAACAACCTCCTTGCGGCGATGCTCGAAGCGCACATCCTCCACGGCAACGAGCTCGGCATCGACCCGCTCACCGTCAGCTGGCGGCGCTGTGTCGACATGAACGACCGCGCCCTGCGTAGCATCGTCGTCGGGCTCGGCGGCCGGGCGAACGGCTACGTGCGCGAGACCGGCTTCGACATCACCGCCGCCTCCGAGGTGATGGCGATCACCGCCGTCTCACGCGACCTCTTCGACCTGCGCAAGCGGCTGGGCGCGATCACCGTCGCGTACACGTGGGAGGGCGAGCCGGTCACGGCCGAGCAGCTTCGCGCGGCGGGCGCGATGACCGTGCTGCTGAAGGACGCGATCAAGCCGAACCTCGTCCAGACGCTCGAGGGGCAGCCCGCGTTCGTCCACTGCGGCCCGTTCGCGAACATCGCCCACGGCAACTCGTCGCTCGTCGCCGACCTCGTCGGGCTGAAGCTGGGCGACTACGTCGTGACGGAGTCGGGCTTCGGCTCCGACATGGGGATGGAGAAGCTGCTCGACATCGTCTGCCGCGTCGGCGGCCTGACGCCCGCTGCGATCGTCCTGGTTGCGACGGTGAGGGCGCTGAAGCACCACGGCGGCGAAGCCGGGGGCGGGATCGAGGCCGTCGAACGTGGCGCGGCGAACCTCGCCCGCCACATCGGGATCGTCAAGGAGTTCGGGCTCAACGCCGTCGTCGCGGTCAACCGCTTTCCGGGCGACACCGACGACGAGATCGCGACGGTGCGCCGGCTCGCGCTCGAGCTCGGCGCTCACGCGGCCGCGGTCAACTGGTCGTTCGAGGGCGGCGGCGAGGGTGCGGTCGAGCTGGCCGAGGCCGTCGTCGATGCGGCCGAGCAGCCGAACGAGTTCGAGCCGGTCTACCCGCTGGACGCACCGATCGCCGACAAGATCGAGGCGATCGCGAAGCGCGTCTACGGGGCGGACGGAGCGTTCCTGCTGCCGGCCGCGGAGAATGACATCAAGCGCTTCACGGCCCAGGGCCTCGACACGGTGCCGATCTGCATGGCCAAGACGCACCTCTCGCTGACGCACGACCCCGAGGTCGCCGGCGCGCCAACCGGGTTCATCGTCCCCGTACGGGCAGTCCGGGCGTACACGGGCGCCGGCTGGCTGGTCGCGCTCTGCGGCGACATGCAGACGATGCCGGGGCTCTCAGCAACGCCGGCCGCGTTCAACGTCGACATCGACGAGAACGGCCGCACCGTTGGTCTCTTTTGACGGGTTCACTCCGAAATGAAGCACGGGCCGCCGGGCCGCGCTGGATCGGCGCGATGCGTCGTCCTCAGTCGCCCCCATAGCGCTGCTATGGG
>JBGPIS010000093.1:0-7962 GCA_041484965.1 Methylomirabilia bacterium | reverse complement strand
TCGGGAACGCGCCGATCATCTACAACTGCCCGGCGACCCGTACCGGAGGCGGGCAGCTCAGCCAGAACTGGTTCATCATGCCGGGAACCTATCAAGAGATCTCGGGACGATGAGGCGGCTTTTCGCCCTGGCGGCGATCGGTCTCCTGGTGGCAAGCGGGGGCTGCAACGCCCCTAAGACTCAAGCGCCGACGCCGACGCCCATGGCTGTTATCGATCACCGAGCAGAGGCGCGCAAGGCAATCGCGGCGCAGCGCTGGGCCGTTGCGGCAGGGCACCTTCGCACGGCCCTCCAGAAGGATCCGGACAGCGTTTTCCTCCACTACAATCTCGCCGTCTGCACCACCTGGCTCGACCGGCAGGACGAGGCGGTCCGGGAGTTCGAGTGGGTCGTGGCGCACGCGTCTGCCCAGTCGGAGGAGTCGAGGACGGCCAGTGACTGGCTGGCCGATAGGAAGCGGCCGACCCAGAGTGCTGCAGGGCCGGCAGCCGTCGATCCGAACGCCGCGGACAGCGGCGTCCACGGCATGCTGATGTGGGCGGCGCCTGGGCAGAACCCGACGCCACAGTCGCGTCTTCAGCTCTTTCTGGTCGGACTGCGTGACACGCCGACGAAGGAGCTGCAATACGTGCTGCGGAGCGATCGGGAGGGCCACTACGAGTTCAAGCGCATCGTCGCCGGCGCGTACAAGCTCACGGACGCGATCGCCGAGCGCCCCAAGTGGCGTCTGAAAGTCACGCTCCAACCGGGGCAGGACCTCCCACTTGATCTGAGCCCCCAGAACGGGACCGCCGTTCGGGACGATTTCCCAGACGGCGGGTGAGCGAGTGAGGAAGAGAACCGGATCCATGTTCGAGGAACGTTTTGATGTTCCTCAAACCCGGAGCCACGAGCGCTAAAGAAATCAGAATGGTGGCCCTGACTAAACTCGGATACCCGCCCGTTTGGAGCAGGCCACACGCGATCTCGATCGGCGCTTCTTGGTCTCGACCGACGCCCTGAGCCGACTCGTGGCCAGCCGGGTGCTCGGTCCTGTCCGGCTGGTCCCAGTCACGCCACAAATCGGAAGGCCCTACTACCAAGCCGAAACCGCCCTCCAGGTCCTCGACCTCATCGAGGTCCCAGAGGGCGGTTCGAATTGGTTGCGTTGGTGGAGGCGGTGGGAATCGAACCCACGTCCGGAAACCCTCAGCCGCAGGCGTCTACGTCGATAGCCGATCGACTCTACGGCGTCTCGTCCCGCGGCACTCCGGTCGGCAGGATCGCCGCGGGACCAGCCTCATTGGTCTCGCCCCTCCCCTGAGGCTAGGTTCGGAGCCAGCCAGCAGTGTATGACGCCCGTTCCCGATCCCTGATGGCGCGGACCGGCGGACGCTGGCGGGTGTTAGGCCGCCAGAGCTAGCTGGTTATCGGCAGCTATACCGTTCTCTCTATTTAACGAGGGGAGAGAAACCTCGAGACGCAGCCTGGACCTCACTGATCCCCGTCGAAACCTGTCGCCCCCCTTTCGATCACTACCTCATCGTGCTCGTTGCGCCGCGCGGGCGGCCTTGTCCATCTCGCGCCTCACCTCGCGCTCGCGGATCGCCGCGCGCTTGTCGTGAAGCTTCCGGCCGCGCGCCAGGCCCAACTCCACCTTCGCGCGGCCGTCCTTGAAGTATAGACGAAGGGGGATCAGGGTCAAACCTCGCTCGGCGATCTTGCCGACGAGGCGGGTGATCTCCCGGCGGTGGAGGAGGAGCTTGCGGTCGCGCTCCGGGTCGTGGTTGGCGCCGGTGCCGTGGCTGTAGGGGCTGATGTGGCAGCCGAGGAGCCAGCCCTCGTCGTTCCGGACGGTCGCGTAGGAGTCCTTGAAGGTCACCTGGCCGGCGCGGAGCGACTTGACCTCGGTCCCGCGCAGCACGAGCCCGGCCTCGACGGTCTCGAGGATCTCGTACTCGTGCCGCGCGCGACGGTTGGTCGCGATCGTGCGGTCGTTGCCGGTGTCGCTGGCTTGACTTGGCATGCCCGGAAGGTATTATGACTGACGCTGTTCGGGCCGAAGTGGCGGAATTGGCAGACGCGCATGATTCAGGGTCATGTGCCCGCAAGGGTGTCGGGGTTCGAGTCCCCGCTTCGGCACCACTCCTACTCGATGACCGTGTTCGCCCGCAGCCGCACCGACGGGGGGACCGTGAGCTCAAGCGCCCTGGCCGTCTCGAGGTTGAGCGTGAGATCGAACTCCGTAGGTTGCTCGACCGGCAGATCGGCAGGCCTGCTGCCCTTGAGGATCTTGTCCGCGTACTGCGCTGCGCGCTTGGCCTGCGGGGCGTAGCTGGTCGCGTAGGACATGAGGCCGCCCTCATAGGTCAGCAAGATCGAATCGGACATCACCGGCAGTCTCTGCTTTCGTGCGAGCTGCCCGATCAGATTGATGGACGGCCGGTCTATCAATCCGCGGGTGAGGACGAGCAGCGCATTCGCGCGATCTCGGGTGACGGCGGCAAACGCACGCTCGACGTCCTTGCGGACCCACACCTCCATGAAGACGAGCGTGACGCCGAGCGCCTGAGCGGCCGCTCGCGTTTGCTTCAGCACCTGCTCGCTCCCGCTGAGCGGTGGGGGGAGCAGGACGGTGACTCGCGAGATCCGCGGATTTACTTCCCTGAGCAGCTCGAGCTGCTTCGCGGCAATCTCCGCCGCGGCGTCGGTCACCCCCGTCACGTTCCCCCCTGGGCGGCCGAGGCTCGCGACGAATCCGGCTCCTACCGGATCACTGCTGCCCACCATTACGATCGGAATCGTGCTTGTGGCGCGCCTGGCGGCCAGGATGGCCGGGTCCGTAAACGCGACGATGAGGTCGACGTTGAGCTTGGCGAGGGCAGCGGCGAGCTCGGACAAGCGCTCCGGCTTCCAGTCGGCCTTGCGGACCTCGAGCCTCAGGTTTCGGCCCTCGATATAGCCCAGCTCGCGTAGCTCTCGCACGAAGGTCGCCTGCCACCCCGCGGCGACGTCGAATGGGTCCAGCCAGCCGATCCGAAAGACCTTGCCCGCTTCCTGCGCCTCGGCCGGGCGCGGCGCGGCGAGGGCGGCGAGGACGAGACTCAGGATGAGCGGAGCGAATCGACCCGTCACGATCGCCTCCCGTTACTGCGTCAGCGTGATCGTGCGGCCTTGGCGCGCCGACAGCGCCGCGGCCTCGACGACCGCGAGCGCGCGGACGCCGGCGCTCGCCGGCACGGGATTCGGCGCCTTCCCTGCGCACGCGTCGAGGAAAGCCGAGAGCTCGCACCTGAGCGGCTCCTCGCCGCGGGCCGGCAGCTCTTCCTTGCCGGTGTCCACCGCCTCCCAGGCCGGGCCCGTCTTCCTGAACTCGCCCTGGTAGAGCGTCACCGTGGCGCTCCCGTAGTCGGCGACGAGGCTCCCGCGCTCGCCGACGATCACGCACTCGCGGTGCGTGCCGGGGACGAAGTAGTTCGCCTCGACGACGGTCGGAATGTCACCGTAGTGGACGATCGTCAGCGACATGTCGTCGAGGCCTCGGCCCAGGTAGTCGCGCTGGAGCGCCACGACGCTCGTCGCCTCGCGGGCGAAGAGGTGGGCGAACAGGTCGAAGTAGTGGATCGCGTCGGTCTGGGTCACGCCGACGTCGGTGCGCGGCCGCTTGAACCCCGAGAACCGGCCCGTCGCATAGCGCACGGCGCCGACGCGGCCATCCTGGAGTGCCTGGCGCAGCGCCGTTGTCACCGGATGGAAGCGAAAGATGTGGCCGACCTGGACGACGCGGCCCGCGGCCCGCGCCGACGCCTCGATCGCCTGCCCCTCGGCAAGCGTCGCGGCGAGCGGCTTCTCGACGAAGCAGTGGAGCCCGGCCTCGAGGCACGCGCCCGCGACGGCGCGGTGGCTGTCCGCGGGCGTCACGATGTCGGCGGCCTCGACGTGCGGGAGCGCCGCGCGGTAGTCGGCGACCGCCCGCTGCGCGTCCACGCCCTGCCTCACCGCCCACGCGAGCCGCTCGGGCAGCACGTCGGCGGCCCAGACGGTCGCCCCGA
The DNA here is from genome assembly GCA_041484965.1 of Methylomirabilia bacterium. Lineage (GTDB taxonomy): Bacteria > Methylomirabilota > Methylomirabilia > Rokubacteriales > CSP1-6 > JBGPIS01. Next base: position 3,931 of record JBGPIS010000093.1, on the reverse strand, counting down.
GCTCGCGCAGCACGCGCAGGTGCTTCTCGCCCCAGCGGCCGAGGCCGACGAGCAGGACGTTCACGGCGGGGCTACTCCTTGACGAAGTCGCCGCCCAGGTCCTCCGTGACGTCGTACCGCAGGACGCGCGACTTCATCCAGCGGACGGCCAGGAGGTCGGCGAAGGCGACGAACGCCCGGTTGATCGCGCCGTACTTCGACCGGCCGAAGCGGCGCGGGCGGTGGCTCACGGCGATCTCGATGACACGGTAGCCGCGCATCTTGAGGAGCGTCGGGATGAACCGGTGGAAGCCGCGGTAGAGCACGAGGTCGCGCAGACACTCGCGCCGGAACGCGCGGAACGTGCAGCCGCTGTCCTGGATCGTCTCGTCGCTGAGCCGGTTGCGCACGCCGTTGGCGACGCGGGAGGAGACGCGCCGGAGCCAGTCATCGCCCGCGGCGCGCTTCACACGCCAGCCCGTCGCCGCGTCCCAGCGGTCGAGCGGCGCCAGAAGCTTCCCGATGTCGTGCGGGTCGTTCTGGAGGTCCGCGTCCATCACGACCACCCAGCGGCCGCGCGCGGTCTTGAAGCCCGCGTCGGTCGCCGCCGTCTCACCCGCGTTCGCCTTGAGCCGCACGAGGCGCACGCGCGGGTCGGCCTCGCGGAAGGCGCGGATGATCTCGGCACTGCGGTCGCGGCTGCCGTCGTCCACGAAGACGACCTCGAAGGTGAGCCCGAGCCCGGTCAGGACGCCGCGCAGCTCCTCCCAGAGGAGCGGGAGGTTCTCCTCCTCGTCGTAGACGGGAAGGACCACCGAGAGGTCAAGCATCGGGCTCGCCGTTCCCGAGGCGGCTGGTCCCCCGCCACTCGGCCACCAGCGTCTGCGGCATGTTGAGGCGGTCGAGCACCCGCGCGACCGTGTGGTTCACGATGTCGTCGATGTCCTTCGGCCGGTTGTAGAACGCGGGCATCGGCGGGAGCACGACCGCGCCCATCTCGGCGAGCGCCAGCATGCACTTGATGTGGCCCACGTGCAGCGGCGTCTCGCGGACGAGCAGGATGAGCGGCCGGCCCTCCTTCAGCGTGACGTCGGCGGCGCGCCCGACGAGCGAGTCCGAGTGGCACGAGGCGATCGCGCCCGCCGTCTTGATCGAGCACGGCGCGATCACCATGCCCATGGTCCGGAACGAGCCCGAGGCGATCGAGGCGCCGATGTCCTTGTTGTCGTAGTGGACGCTGGCGAGCGCCTCGACGTCCTTCACCGCGTACGCCGTTTCCTCGACGATCGTGCGCTTGCCCGGCGCCGAGACGACGAGGTGGGTCTGGACGTCGGCATCGCCGCGGAGAATCTCGAGGAGCCGGATCCCGTAGATCGCGCCGGTCGCGCCCGTGATGGCGACGACCAGGCGCCTCACAGCCGGAACCTCTTGCGGAACACTTCCTCGCGCGTCTTCTGGTAGAGGATCTCCCACTCGCGGCTTCCTTCGGGGACCGGGCGCGAGTAGGACGCCAGGATCTTCCGCACCTCGCCGTCGATCGAGTCCGCGAGCTTCGCCTCCTCGCTGAGCGCGCGCATCACCTCGGTGCGCAGATCCTCGGGCGCCTTCACGTGCACGCCCGGCACCGAGCCGAGCTCCTTCACGATCAGGTCGGAGAGGTGGAAGATCCGCTCGCGGCTCATCCGCATCAGATGACGAACCCCCGCTCGCGAGCGAGCTTCTCCTTCACCTTGCCCAGGAGCTGCCGGTAGTCGGCCGCGGAGTCCTTGATCTTCTTGGCGTGCTCGAGCAGGAGCTTGCGCGCGTCCTCTTCGAGCTTCTCCTCGGCGACGAGGTTGTCGAGCACCACGTGGCGCACGGCGGCGCGTACCGCCGCCTCGTCCTTGATCTCGGCGATCTTCCGCGTCACCAGCCGCTTCACGACGGCGTCGGCCATGCGTTCTGCAACCGCGTCGTGACGAGGCATACTCCGCGAGCCTACCCCGCCACGACGCAGAGTGTCAAGAAACGGCGGGCAACGAGAACACCACGCGCGTGCCGACGCGCGGCGCGCTCTCGACGCGCACCGCGCCGCCGTGGGCTTCCACGAGCGACTTCACGACGGCGAGCCCGATGCCGGTGCCACGCGCCGTGTCTGCGGTCCCCGGCGCGCGGTAGTACGGCTCGAACACCCGCGGCAGCGCCTCGGCCGGAATGCCCACGCCCTCGTCTTCCACCTCCACCTCGACGGCCGCGCCATCGGCGATTCCGCGGGCGCGCACCCGCACGACGCGGCCGGGCGGCGAGTACTTCATCGCGTTCGAGATCAGGTTGATGAGGATGCGCTCGAGCGCGTCGGGATCGGCGTCGACGCGCGGCAACCCTGCCGCGTACTCCACCACGACCGGATGCGTCCCACTCCCGCGCCGAAACACCTCCGCCGTGGTGGCGATGATCGATTCGACTGCGAGCGACGCGCGATGGAGCGTCAGCGGCAGCCCGCGCTCGATCCGGGAGAGGTCGAGCAGATCGCTCACGATCCGCCCGAGACGCTTGGCCTCGCCGCGCATGATCCCGGCGATCCGGCTCACTTCGTCGTGCGGCAGGCGGCGCAGCGCCAGGAGCTCGCTGAATCCGTGGAGCGCCGTCAGCGGCGTCCGCAGCTCGTGGGAGGCGACGGCGACGAAGGACGACTTGGCGCGGTCGAGCTCTTCGAGCCGGCGCGTCGCGCTCGCCACTTTCTCCTCGAGCTCCTCGGCGAACCGCCGCTGGCGGGCCGTGAGCCGCGCGTTCTCGAGCGCCAGCCCGATGTGCGCGCCGTGCGCCTCGAGCGCCGCGCGCTCGTCGGCGCCGAACTCACCGACGCGCTCGAGGGCCAGCGCGCCGATCGTGGCGCCGCCCGCCACGAGGGGCGCCACGAACACCCGGCGCGGCCGCGGGCCGGCACCCGTGTCGGGCACGAAGGCCGCGGCGCCCGTGGCCAGCACGCGCGCGGCGACCGAGCCCGCCGCGACGCTCGCGGCGCCCGTGACGACGAGCCGCTCGCCGTCGCGAACGACGAGCCCCACGTCGCTTGCCCGGAGACAGCGCGCGAGGGCCGCGCGCAGACGGCCCAGCGCGAGCTCGAGCGGAATGTCCTCGGCGAGCGCCCGCTGGGTCACCAAGATCGCCTCGTACCGCGCCCGGAGCCGCCCGGCGCGCGTCGTGAGGGTGCCGCCGAGGACGCCCACGAGCGCCAGGACGCCGAACGTGACGAGGCCCTCGAGAGCCTCCGGCGTGAGCCCCGAGCGCTCGATCTCGGGCAGCACGATCGGCGCCAGGAGCAGGATCGCGGCGCCCGCCCCGAGCACGCCTCCCGATGCGCCGAAGAGGAGCGCGCCGAGGACCACCGGCACCAGGTACGCGTGCCGCAGGGGCGAGCCCGGGTCGCTGGCCCCGAGGGCGATCGTCGCCGTGATCGCCGCGAGTACCAGCACCAGCGCCGCGGGCGCGAGCGCCGCGCGAGCCCGGAGCAGAGCCATCACGACGGCCCGAGCATCCGGTACGCGCCGAAGAAGAGGAGCGCGCCGACGAAACCGGGAACGAGACTCCCCGACCACCAGAAGAGCCAGCAGTTCGCCGCGCCGAGCAGCGTGAGATAGAACGCGGCGCCCACGACCAGCTCGACGCTCTTCGGCAAGAGCGGGTCCACCATGTAGCGCGCCACGAAGGCGGCGGTGGACAGCGCAAGCCCGGCGCCGAAGGACCAGCGCCGCTGCGCGCGATTGAAGAGCGCGCCGCGGAAGAAGCACTCGGCGGCCAGCACGTTCGCGCCCAGGTCATAGGCGAGCGCGCCCAGCACGTCCGCGGGCGCGTCCAGGCGGAACCGGAGGGCGAGAGTCCGCGAGGCCGAAACCAGCAGATGGCCGCCGAGAAACGCGCCGACCAGCGAGCCGATCCAGATCGCGGCCCACGGGACCGGGCCGGCGAGGCC
>JBGPIS010000092.1:0-7987 GCA_041484965.1 Methylomirabilia bacterium | reverse complement strand
CGAAGGCCGTGGCCGGCGCGGGGTCCGTGATGTCGTCGGCAGGAACGTAGATCGCCTGCACCGAGGTGATCGAGCCTTTCTTCGTGGAGGTGATGCGCTCCTGGAGCGCGCCCATCTCCGTCGCCAAAGTCGGCTGGTAGCCGACGGCCGAGGGCATCCGGCCAAGGAGGGCCGACACCTCGGAGCCCGCCTGGGTAAATCTAAAAATGTTATCGATGAACAGCAGGACGTCTTGTCCCTCTTCGTCTCTAAAGTACTCCGCGGCGGTCAGGCCCGTGAGCCCGACGCGCAGCCGCGATCCCGGCGGCTCGGTCATCTGGCCGAAGATGAGCGCGGTCTTCTCGATGACGCCCGATTCTTTCATCTCGTGATAGAGATCGTTGCCCTCGCGGGTTCGCTCCCCCACCCCCGCGAACACGGAGATGCCGCCGTGCTGCTTGGCGATGTTGTTGATGAGCTCCATGATCAGGATGGTCTTGCCAACCCCCGCGCCGCCGAACAGCCCTGTCTTACCGCCCTTGCTGTAGGGCTCGAGCAGGTCGACGACCTTGATGCCGGTCTCGAACATCGCGACCTTCGTGGACTGATCCTCGAACGGCGGCGCCGGCCGGTGGATCGGGTAGAACTTCTTCGCGTTGATCGCCGGGCCCTTGTCCACCGGCTCCCCGACGACGTTCAGGATGCGTCCGAGCGTCTCCTTGCCGACGGGGATCGTGATCGGCGCCCCGGTGTCGGCCACCGTCATGCCCCGCCGCAGGCCGTCGGTGGACGCCATCGCGATCGTCCGCACCTGGCTCTCGCCCAGGTGCTGCGCGACCTCCAGCGTGAGCCGCTGCGAGTAGGCGAAGATGTCTTTGTTCTCGACGCCCTCGACCAGCAACGCGTTATAGATCGCGGGCAGCGCGCCTGGCTCGAACTCGACGTCCACGACGGGTCCGATGACCTGAACGATTCTGCCCTGGCTCATGCTTCGGCTCCTTGCTTGAGGGCCTCGGCGCCGCCGACGATGTCGAGCAGCTCCTTGGTGATCTTCTCCTGGCGCGCCTTGTTGTACTGGATCGTCAGCACGCCGATCATCTCCTTCGCGTTCTTCGTCGCGGCTTCCATCGCGGTCATCCGGGCGCCGTACTCCCCCGCGAGCGACTCCATGAGCGCCCGGAAGACCTGCGTCCGCACGTGGCGCGGCAGCAGATCGTCGAGGATCGCGTCCGGCCCGGGCTCGTAGATGTAGTCGACGGGCCCGGCCTCGCCGCCGCCCTCGACCCGCGGGATCGGGAGAAGCTGCTCGCGCACCGGCCGCTGGACCGCGACCGAACGGAACTCGTTGTACATCAGGTGGAGCTCGTCCACCTCGCCGTCGAGGTACTGCTTCATGAAGTAGTCCGCGAGCTCACTGGCGTGGCTGTACGCAAGGCGGTCCCAGAAGCCAAGCATCTCGTGCTTGATCGCGTATCCGCGCCGGCGGAAAAAGTCGCGCCCCTTGCGCCCGACGACCACGAGCGTGACTTCCGTGGCGTTCGACTGCCGGATGAAGTCGAGCGCGCGGCGGACGACGTTGGAGTTGAAGGCGCCGGCGAGCCCCTTGTCGGCGGTGATGACGACGATCTGGCGCCGCGGCCCCTCGCGGCGCGCGAGGAGCGGGTGCGGCGCGTCACCGCCCGTGTCCGTGGCGCTCACGAGGTTGCCGAGCAGCTCGGCCATCTTGCCGGCGTACGGCCTCGCGGCCAGGATGCGCTCCTGAGCCCGGCGGAGCTTCGCCGCGGCGACGAGCTTCATCGCCCGCGTGATTTTCTGCGTGGACTCGACGGACCGGATCCGCCGCCGGATGTCGCGGAGCGTCGCCATGCGCCGGGGCCCTTACGCCGCCTTGATGCCCTTGGCGGCCGCGAACTCCGCCTTCGCCTCGCTCACGGCCTGCGTCAGACGCGCGCGGAGCGCGTCCGAGATCTCCTTCTTGTCGCGAATCTCCGTGAGCGTCTGCGGTGCCTTCCGCTCGAGCCAGCCGTAGAAGTGTGTTTCGAACTCGCGCACGGCGTCCACCGGAAGGTCGTCGAGCAGGCCCTGCGTGCCGGCGAAGATGATCGCCACCTGCTTCTCGACGGCCAGCGGCTGGTACTGGCCCTGCTTGAGGATCTCGACCATGCGCTGGCCCCGCGCGAGCTGGGTCTGGGTCGCCTTGTCGAGATCGCTGCCGAACTGCGCGAACGCGGCGAGCTCGCGGTACTGGGCGAGGTCGAGCCGCAGCTTGCCCGCGACCTGCCGCATCGCCTTGATCTGCGCCGAGCCGCCGACCCGCGAGACCGAGAGGCCGACGTTCACGGCCGGCCGCACGCCGCCGTAGAAGAGGTCCGACTCCAGGTAGATCTGGCCGTCGGTGATCGAGATGACGTTCGTCGGGATGTAGGCCGACACGTCGCCGAGCTGCGTTTCGATGATCGGCAGCGCCGTGAGCGACCCGCCGCCGAGCAAGTCGTTCAGCTTCGCCGCACGCTCGAGGAGCCGCGAGTGCAGGTAGAAGACGTCGCCCGGATACGCCTCGCGCCCCGGCGGGCGCCGGAGCAGGAGCGAGAGCTGCCGGTATGCGGTCGCGTGCTTCGAGAGGTCGTCGTAGATGCAGAGGGCGTGGCGCTTGGAGTCGCGGAAGTACTCCCCCATCGTGACGCCCGCGTACGGAGCGATGTACTGGAGCGGCGCGGGCTCGGAAGCAGAAGCAACGACAACTGTCGTAAAGCTCATCGCTCCAGCATCTTCGAGAACCTTTACAACTTGAGCGACGGTCGAGCGCTTCTGCCCGATCGCGATATAAAAGCAGAAGACGTCCTGGCCCTTCTGGTTGATGATCGTGTCCACGCCGATCGCGGTCTTGCCCGTGCCGCGGTCGCCGATGATCAGCTCGCGCTGGCCGCGCCCGATCGGGATCATCGAGTCGATCGCCTTGAGGCCGGTCTGGAGCGGCTCCTTGACCGAGCGACGGTCCACCACACCCGGCGCGTAGCGCTCGATCGGCCGGAACTCCTTCGTGTTGATCGGACCCTTGCCGTCCACCGGCAGGCCGAGCGCGTTGACGACGCGGCCGGTGAGCGCCTCGCCCACGGGCACCTCGGCGATGCGGTTGGTCCGCTTGACGACGTCGCCTTCCTTGATGAGCCTGTCGTCGCCGAGGAGAACGGCGCCCACCTGGTCCTGCTCGAGGTTGAGCACCATGCCGACGACGTCGCCGGGGAACGTGAGCAGCTCGCCCGACATCGCCTTCTCGAGCCCGTAGATGCGCGCGATGCCGTCGCCGACCTGGATCACGCGCCCGACCTCCTGGAGGTCCACCTCGGCTTCGTAGCCCGCGAGCTGGCGCTTGATGATCTCGCTGATCTCTCCGGCCTTGATCATGCCCTACCCTTTCACCAGCCGGTCGCGCAGCCGCGCGAGCTGGCCGTTCAGACTGCCGTCCACCAACAGGCTGCCGATCTCGGCGACGAAGCCGCCGAGCAGGTCCCGGTCCACGACCTCCTCGAGCACCACCTGCCTGCCCTCGAGCACGCGGCCGAGCCGCTGGGACAGGGACGCGCGCTCCGTCGCGGACAGCGGCATCGCGGTGCGCACGCGGGCGCGCGCGCGGCCCGCCGCCCCGTCCTGAAGCTCGCCGAACGCCGCGACGATGGCGCGGAAGTGCCCCGTGCGCCCCCGCGCGGCCACGAGCGCCAGGAAGTCGCGCGTGAGCGGCGAGACCCCGAGCCGCGTCGCGAGCTCGGCGGCAGCGTTGCGCTTGACAGTGGCGGCGACCCACGGGCGCGCGAAGAACGCCCGCAGCTCGGCCTCGACGTCGAGGAGCTTCGCGATGGCCTCGAGTTCCCGCGCGATCGGGTCGGTCTGCTTGCGCGCGCGCGCGAGCTCGAACAGCGCTTTGGCGTAGGAGCGGGAGACCGCCGACGCGGCCTTCACCTAGTTCCCGACCCTGGAGATCGCCTCGGCAACGATGCGCCGGTGATCCTCGTCACGCAGGCTCTTCCTGATGAGCTTCTCGGCCACCGCCGTCGCGAGGTCGGCGACCTCGCGACGGAGCGCCTCGCGGGCGCGGCGCACGTCAGCGTCCAGCTGGACCCTCGCCGACTCCACGAGCCGCTGCGACTCGGCGCGCGCGGCGTCCACAAGGCGTCGCTGCTCCTCGGCCGCCTCTTTCAGCGCCTGGGCTCGGATCGCGGCCGCCTCGGCATGCGCCGCGCGCAGCCGGGCCTCGTTCTCTTCCTGCTGGCGCGCGGCCTCGGCGCGGGCCGCCCGGGCCTCCTCGAGCGATTTCCGGATCGCCTCCGTGCGCTCCGCCATCTTCGCGAGGAACGGCTTGTAGAGGAGCTTCGTCAGGATCACGAGCAGGACGACGAAGTTGACGACTTGGACGATCAGCGACTTGTCGAGGCTGATGAGGCCCTCGTGCCCACCCTCGCTCGCGGCCCACACGGAGGCGGGTGCCTGCAGGCGCGCTACGAAGAGAGCGACGACGCACAGGATGCCACGGAACCAGACGCGTCCACGCTGAAACATAAGGAGGTTCTCCCGTTTGTGAAAACTATCGCGCATCCTCGCCCGGTGTCAATCATCCGGGCGTGCGCGCCTAGCGCTCGATGACGCCGCCTCCGACGACCGCATCGCCCTGGTAGAAGACGACCGACTGGCCCGGTGTGATCGCCCGCTGAGGCTCGTCGAACACAACTTCGGCGCCGGCGCCTGGCAGCGCGCGCACCGTCGCGGCCGCCGGCTGGTGCTTGTGCCGGATCTTCGCCTCGACGCGCAGCGGCGCCTCCGGCGGGTCGCACGCGATGAAGTTCACCGAGCGGGCCAGCAGGCGGTCGCGCTCGAGGTCGGCGGCCGCGCCGACCGTGATCGTGTTGCGCTCGGCGTCCAGGTCCACGACGTAGAGAGGCCGGCCCGCGGCGAGGCCGAGCCCCTTCCGCTGACCGATCGTGTAGCCGGCGACGCCCGCATGCCCGCCGAGCACCGTCCCCTGCCGGTCGACGATAGGGCCCGGGCGGAACATGGCCGCGTCGCGCTTTCGAAGGAATCCCCGGTAGTCGTCGTCCGGAATGAAGCAGATCTCCTGGCTCTCGGGCTTCTCCGCCGTGACGAGGCCGAGTCGCCGCGCGTGCTCCCTCACCTCGACCTTGGTGAGGTCCCCGACGGGGAACCGCGCCGCGGCAAGCTGCGCCTGGGTGAGCGGCCAGAGGAAATCCGTCTGGTCCTTCCCGATATCCTTCGCCCTCAGGAGCAGGTACCGCCCCGTCTCGGCGTCCCGCGTGACGCGCGCGTAGTGTCCCGTCGCCACGGCGACCGCGTCCCAGGCGCGCGCGCGCGCCAGCAGCGAGCCGAACTTCAGCTCGCTGTTGCACGCGACGCAGGGCACGGGCGTCCGGCCGCGGCGGTAGTCCTCGGCGAAGGGGCCGACGACGGCACGCTCGAACACCGCCTCCATGTTGAGGAGGTAGTACGGGATCCCGAGGGTCCGCGCCACCTGGCGGGCGTCGTCCACGGCCTCGGTCCCGCAGCAGCTCCCGAAGCGCTTCGTCGCGTCCGCGGGCTCGCTCCATGGCCAGACGCGCATGGTGATCCCGACGGCGTCGCAGCCCTGCTCGACCAGCAGGGCCGCGGCGACCGACGAGTCGACGCCGCCGCTCATCCCGACAACGATGCGCTCAGCCATGATCCTTTCGTAGTCGCTCGCCTCGCAGCGCGCGGGACCCAGCCCCGCGGCAGCCGCTCAGCTCGCCCGTCAGTGTCTCGCGCCGAGCAACTCGGAGAGGCGGTCGAGCTCCTCCGCCGTCGCGTACACGACCTCGATCTTGCCGTTCTTGTCGTTGCCCACGATTCGCACGCGGGTCATCAACGCGCGCTGGAGCTCGTCTTCGAGCGCCGCAAGCTCGACGGACCGGCGACGCCCTCGCTTCGGCGCCACGCCGCGCTTCCGGGCAAGCTCCTCGGCCGCGCGGATCGAGTCCTCCGTCGCCCTCACAGACCATTCGTGCTTGAGAATCTCGTCGCGCAGCTTCAGCTGGTCGGCGACGCTCGTGAGCGCGAGGAGCGCACGCGCGTGGCCCATGGTGAGGCGGCCGCTCCGGAGATCCGTCTGGATCTCCTCCGGCAGCCTCAGCAGCCGGAGCGAGTTGGCGATCGAGCTCCGATCACGGCCGATTCGCTGCCCGAGCTCCTCCTGCGTCCAGCCGAACTGCGCCAACAGTTTCTGATACGCCTCGGCTTCCTCCATCGGGTTCAGGTCCTCGCGCAACAGGTTCTCGACGAGCGCGAGCTCGAGGCTCTGGGCGTCGGTGGCCTCACGCACGATCGCCGGGATTCGCTCGAGCCCCGCTTGGCGGGCGGCGCGCCACCGCCGTTCTCCGGCGATGAGCTGATAGCCTCCCGCCTGGCGTCGGACGATAACGGGCTGGATGACGCCGGACGCCTTGATGGAGGCGGCGAGTTCACCTAAGGACTTAAAATCAAAGTCTTTTCTTGGCTGATTGGGGTTGACATCGATCTGGTCGACCGGCACGTCGACCAGCACGTCCTCGGCAGTCGGGGTTGCCGAGAGCAGAGCGCCGAGGCCACGGCCGAGCCCACGCTTATTCATGCTTGAGCACCTCCCGGGTCAGCTCGAGGTAGGCGATGGATCCGCTCGAGCGAAGGTCGTGGAGCATCACGGGCTTGCCGAAGCTCGGCGCTTCAGTCAGACGCACGTTGCGCGGAATGACGGTATCGAAGATCTCGCCCGGAAAGTACCGCTGGACCTCGTCGCGGATCTGGAGCGCGAGACTCGTTCTGCCGTCGAACATCGTCAGCACAATGCCGTCGACGCTCAGCGCCGGATTGAGCCGCTCGCGAACGAGCTTGATCGTCTTGAGCAAGTGCGTGAGCCCTTCCAGCGCATAGAACTCGCACTGGAGAGGCACCAGGACGCGGTCAGCAGCCACCAGAGCGTTGATCGTCAGAAGCCCGAGCGACGGCGGGCAGTCGACAATGACGTAGTCGAAGGACTTCCCGATGGGCTCGAGCGCCACCCTTAGCCGGTGTTCGCGCTGCTCGATCGAGACGAGCTCGATCTCGGCGCCCACCAGATCGATGTCCGACGGCAGAAGCTGCAGGTGGCTCAGCGCCGTTTCCCGGGTGGCCTTCTCGACCAGCTCGTTGCCCAGGAGAACATGGTAAACCGTCGGATAAAGACCGGACTTCTGAAAGCCGAGCCCCGTAGTCGCATTGCCCTGAGGGTCAAGATCGACGAGTAGGGTAGGGCGCTCGGCGAGAGCAATACCAGCCGCCAGATTCACGGCGGTCGTGGTCTTTCCCACGCCGCCCTTCTGGTTCACGATCGCAAGCGTCTTGGCTATAGCCCTGGGTCCTCCGAGAGTTCCACGATCAACAGCACTATACATCTGACGGGGTACAAATTGCCTCCGTGTTCCACGGTTCACACTTTGGGGGCATCAGGCCCTCCGGGTCAAGGACGACGGTAGACCAGGAACCTGCGGGTTCTCCCGGGGCTATGCCCCTCCACCGTCACCCATTCGCCGCCGATGGACACCGGCCTCGGGGTGGGGGACCCCGCAGCAACCACGGTCCCGCCGGGTGAGACCAGCTCGGCCGCCGTCGGCATGAGACGTTCCAGGTCGCCAGCGCAGCGCATGACGACCGCGTCGAAGCGGCTCGAGAGGTCGTCCATGTGCTCCTCTACGCGCCCGCCGACAACTCGGGTGTCCAGGAGGCCAAGCTCACGCACGGCGCTCGAGAGGAACGACGCGCGTCGCCGGCGGGACTCGACGAGAACGAGTCGCACTTCGGGCCTCACGATCTTGATCGGGATCCCTGGGATTCCGGCGCCAGATCCGAGATCGAGAAGCGATCTGAACGACGCGGGAAGGACCTTCAGAAAGAGCAGGCTGTCCAGAAAAAGATTCTCGACGATCCACGCGGGTTTGCCGGAGCCAATGAGGCGCTGTGATTTCTGCCATTT
>JBGPIS010000091.1:0-8044 GCA_041484965.1 Methylomirabilia bacterium | reverse complement strand
GCCGCCGACCGGCGACCCGGACGCGCCGCTGAAGGCGCTGGTCTTCGACTCCTTCTACGACTCCTACCAGGGCGTCGTCGTCCACGTCCGCCTCACCGATGGGCGCGTGCGCGCCGGCACGCGCGTCCTCCTCATGTCGAACGGCCGCGCGGACGACGTCCAGCAGGTCGGTGTCTTCTCGCCGGACATGCGTCCCGTCGAGGAGCTCTCCGCGGGCCAGGTGGGCTACATCATCGCGGGGATCAAGCGGGTCGCCGACGCGAAGGTGGGCGAGACGATCACCGAGGCCGCGCGGCCGACGGCGGAGCCCTTCCCCGGCTACCGCGACGCCAAGCCCATGGTCTTCGCCGGCCTCTACCCGATCGAGGACACAGATTATGAAGCGCTGCGCGACGCCCTCGAAAAGCTTCGCCTCAACGATCCCGCCTTTACCTACGAGCCCGAGACCTCGCTCGCGCTCGGCTACGGCTTCCGCTGCGGCTTCCTCGGCACGCTGCACATGGAGATCGTCCAGGAGCGGCTCGAGCGCGAGTTCAACCTGTCGCTGATCGTGACGGCGCCGAGTGTGCGGTACCGGATCGTCACGACCGCGGGCGAGGTGCTGGAGATCGAGAACCCGTCGAAGCTGCCGACGCCCGACAGGATCGAGCAGATGGGGGAGCCGTACGTGACGTCGTCGGTGTTCGTGCCGACCGAGTTCATGACGGCCATCTACAAGCTCGCGCAGGAGAAGCGTGGCGAGCATCAGTCCCTGGAGTACCAGGGCAAGCGGGTCCACATCCGGTTCGACTTCCCGCTCGCCGAGATCGTCGTGGACTTCTACGACAAGCTGAAGTCGATCTCGAAGGGCTACGCATCGTTCGACTACGAGTTCGCCGACTTCCGCCCCTCGGAGCTCGTGAAGCTCGACATCCTCCTGAACGGCGAGCCCGTCGACGCGCTCTCGATCATCGTCCATCGCGAGAAGGCGTACGAACGGGGCAAGGCGCTCGTCGAGAAGCTGCGCGCCGTCATCCCGCGCCAGCTCTTCGAGGTGGCGATCCAGGCCGCGATCGGCAGCCGCGTCATCGCGCGGGAGACCGTGAAGGCCATGGGCAAGAACGTCACCGCCAAGTGCTACGGGGGCGACATCACCCGGAAGCGCAAGCTCTTGGAGCGCCAGAAGGAAGGGAAGAAGCGCATGAAGCAGGTCGGCAAGGTCGAGGTCCCGCAGGAAGCGTTCCTGGCGGTACTGAAGACCTGAGCATGGACGAGAAGAAGCTCGGCATCAGCGGGACCTCTGAGGCGCAGGGCCTGCCCGCCGAGGCCGCCGCGGCGACGCCGAAGCGGAAGTCGGCCTTCCGCGAGTACGCGGAGGCGATCGGTGTCGCGGTCGTCCTGGCGCTCGTCATCCGCGCCCTCGTCGTCCAGGCCTTCACGATCCCGTCGGGCTCGATGATGGACACGCTGCTCGTCGGCGACTACATCCTCGTGAACAAGTTCCTCTACGGCGCCGAGCTCCCGCTCGTCGAGTGGCGCGTGCCGGGCCTCAGGGGTCCGCGGCGTGGTGACATCATCGTGTTCAAGTATCCACAAGATGAGCGGCGGGACTTCATCAAGCGTGTCATCGGGACGCCGGGCGACCGAATCCAGATCAAGGGGCGACAGGTCTTCGTCAACGGCACGCCGCTGACCGAGCCGTACACGAAGTTCGCCGACCCGGCGTGGAGCCGCGGCGCGCAGGAGACCTACTGCGGCTACGCCTACGGCTGCGAGCCGACGACGGTGCCGCCCGACTCGTACTTCATGATGGGCGACAACCGGGACAACTCCCAGGACAGTCGCTACTGGGGCTTCGTCAAGCGCAACAAGATCAAGGGCAAGGCGTTCCTGATCTACTGGTCCTGGGACAGCGACCGGCACTGGCTCCGCTGGCGGAGACTCGCGGACTACATTCCATGACTGTTGTCGCGGGGATCGCGAGATCGGATAGCACCGAGGGTGGCCTGAGACAGGCGCTGGCCGGCTCCGCTCCGCGGTCAGACTCGCTCGGCTTCTATATTCATGTCCCGTTCTGCGCCGCGCGCTGCCACTACTGCAGCTTCAACACGGCGCCCCTCGAGGACGGCGCGATGGCGCGCTATCTCAGGGCGCTCGCCCGCGAGCTCGAGCTGCTCGCCGGGCTCCCGTGGGCGGGGCGCGTCCGCCTGGCCACGGTTTTTCTCGGCGGCGGGACGCCGTCGCTGCTCGCGGCCGACGAGCTCGCGGGGGTACTCGATGGACTGCGCAGGCGCTTCGCGCTGGCCGCCGACGCCGAGGTCACGGTCGAGTGCAACCCCGAGAGCGTGACGCGCGCGAAGCTCGAGGGGTACCGCGCGGCCGGCGTGAACCGCCTGAGCCTCGGCGTCCAGTCGCTCGACGACGCGATCCTGCCGCGGCTCGGCAGACTGCACGACGCCCGCGGGGCCCGGGCCGCGTTCGCGGCCGCGCGCGAGGCGGCGTTCTCCAACGTGAGCGTGGACGTGATGTACGGCCTGCCGGGGCTCGACGTCGCGGGCTGGGCGCGCGCGGTCGAGACGGTCCTCGACTGGCAGCCCGAGCACCTCTCCGCCTACGGCCTCACGCTCGACAGCGGGAGCCTCTGGGGCGCTGCGGGCGTCGACGGGTTGCCGCTCGAGGAAACCCAGATCGACCAGTACTGGGCGCTGGCGCGCGCCGCGGCGGCGCGCGACTTCGAGCATTATGAAATCTCCAACTACGCGCGCCCCGGCTTCCGCTCGCAGCACAACCAGATCTACTGGCGGGCGGCGGAATATCTCGCCGCCGGCCCCGGCGCGTGCGGGTACGTCGGTCGCGTCCGCTACGCGAACACCAAGGCGACGCCGCGCTGGTGCGAGACGCTCGAGGAGGGCACGCTCCCCGTGGACTCTCACGAGGAGCTCACGCCGCGACAGCGCCTCGCCGAGCGCCTGATCCTCGGCCTCCGCACCGCCGACGGCGTGCCCTCGACGTGGCTCGACGAGCGCCTGGCGGGCGACGAGCCGCTCCGGCGGCGAGTCGGCGCGTGGCAGGCGCAGGACCTCCTCGCGAGTGCCAACGGCCGCGCGCGGCTCACCGAGGCGGGCTTCCTCCTCTCGGACGAGCTCTTCGTCGAATTGTTATAATCTACGGGTATGGATGCCCGTCATCGCGACGTTCTGATCGCGGTCATCCGCGAGTACATCGACTCCACCGAGCCGGTGGGCTCGCGCGCGCTCTCCAAGCGCTACCTGCCCTCGCTCTCGCCGGCCACGATCCGGAACGTGATGGCCGACCTCGAAGAGATGGGCTACCTCGTCCAGCCCCACACGAGCGCGGGCCGCGTCCCGACGGACAGGGCCTACCGGTTCTACGTGGAGTCGTTTCCGCCGGCGCCGCCCGCCACGCCCGCGGCGCCGAGCGAGACGCTGCCGACGCGCCGCGCCGGCATCGACGGCTTCATGGAGCGGACCTCGTCACACCTGTCGGTGGTCACCAAGCTCACGGGCCTGCTCCTGGCGCCGCCGCTCAAGCAGACGACGCTCGCCCGCGTGGACCTGATGCCGCTCGAGGACGACCGCGCGCTCGCCGTGATCGTCACCGAAGCGGGCTGGGTCACCGCGCGCGCGGTGACGCTCGACCCGCCGCGCACCGCCGACGAGGTGCGCGCGATCGGCCGGGAGCTCACGCGGCGGTTCAGCGGGCGCACGGTGCAGGAGGTCGTGGACATGGAGGCGGCGCCGAGCGACCCGCTCGACGCGCTCCACACCCGCGCGCGCGCCGTCACCGAGCAGATCGTCGCGCTGCTCCGCGGCCGGACGCTCTACGTGAGCGGTGCCATCAACATGCTCGACCACCCGGAGTTCTGGGACATCGAGACCACGCGCGAGCTGCTGCGGACGTTCGAGCAGAAGGAGCGGCTGGCCGACCTGATGACCGCGCTCGCGGCGGACGAGGGGCTGCGCGTCACCATCGGCGAGGAGAACCCCTACGCCGAGATGCGCGAGTGCACGCTGATCACGTCGACCTATCTCTACCGCGACCAGGTCGTCGGGATCCTCGGCGTCGTCGGGCCGCGGCGCCTGCCCTACCCCGACATCATCTCCGTCGTCAACGCGACCGCGCGTCACGTCACCGACGCCCTCTCGCGCGTCCGCCAGGAGCTTTATCTGCCGTCGTAGCGCGGGACGGGCCGGGGGCCGGGGCCGCCCCGCTCGACCACGCTACCAACCGACCCGCGGCGGGTGTGTCATCTGCCGTGCGCCCGGCGACACGCAGAAGCTACGGGTCTCGCGGGGCGGCCCCGGCCCCCGGCCCGTCCCGCGCTACGCTGTTATAATTCAAGCGTCATGGACGACTCGACGATTCACGATGCCTCATCGCCCGAGGCGCCCGAGGCGCCGCTCCCGGAGCGCGAGGAGCTCACGCGCCAGCTCGACGAGAAGCAGGACCGCCTGCTCCGCGCGCTCGCCGAGACGGACAATGTCCGACGCCGCGCTCAGCGTGACAGGGACGAATACGTCAAATACGCCAACGAGGCGCTGCTGCGCGATCTCATCCCCGTCCTCGACAACCTCGACCGCGCCCTCGAGGCCGCGCGCGCCCGCGGCGAGGCGGCGAGCGTGGTGGAGGGCGTCGAGCTGACCCAGCGCGAGTTCCTCAAGGTCCTCGAGCGCGCCGGCGTCACGCGCTACTCGGCGCTCGGCCAGCCGTTCGATCCGACGAAGCACGAAGCCGTCGCGCGCGTGGTCAGCGCGGCGGCCGCGCCCGGCACGGTCGTGCGCGAGCAGCTGCCCGGCTACCTCCTGCACGGCCGCGTGCTGCGCGCCGCGCTCGTCGCCGTCGCCGGGGCGCCCGACGAGGACGCCGCCTAGTGGCGCGCGACTACTACCAGACCCTCGGCGTTCCGCGGGACGCCGGCGACGCGGAGATCAAGAAGGCGTACCGCCAGCTGGCGATGCAGCACCACCCGGACCGCAATTCGGGGAACAAGGACGCCGAGACCCGCTTCAAGGAGGTCAGCGAGGCCTACGAAGTCCTGTCGGATCCCGACAAGCGCGCCCACTTCGACCGCTTCGGCACGGCCGGGCCCGGCGCCGGCCCCGGAGTCGGCGAGACGGGCTTCGGCGCGCTGTTCGAGGACATCTTCGAGAACCTCTTCGCCGGCGGCGGGCGCGGTGGTCGCTCGCGCGCCGGGCGCGGCGAGGACCTCCAGTACGAGCTCAAGATCAGCCTGGAGAACGCCGCGGCGGGCGTCGAGCCGAAGATCCAGATCCCGCGCCTCGAGCGCTGCGATGCATGCGCGGGGAGCGGCGTCGAGCCCGGCAGCCGCCTCGAGCGCTGCGACGCGTGCGCGGGACGCGGCGAGGTCAGGCGGAGCCACGGCTTCCTCACGGTCGCGCAGCCCTGTCCCAAGTGCCAGGGGCTCGGCCAGCTCAACCGCCACCCGTGCCGGCAGTGCCGCGGCGAGGGGCGGCAGCGCGCCGAGCGGCTCCTGTCGGTGAAGATCCCCGCCGGCATCGAGGACGGGATGCAGCTCCGGCTCTCCGGCGAGGGCTCGGGCGGCCTCGGCGCCGGGCCGGCCGGCGACCTCTACGTGCTGGTGCGCGTCCGCGAGCACGACCTGTTCGTGCGCGACGGCGCCGACCTGTACTGCGACCTGCCCCTGACGTTCGCGCAGCTGGCGCTCGGCCACGAGGCGCCGGTGCCCGTGCTCAACGGCACCGCGGAGCTCAAGATCCCGCCGGGCAGCCAGCCCCACCAGGTGCTGCGCCTCCGCGGCAAGGGCATGCCGCAATTGAGGAGCCGCGGCCACGGCGACGCGTGCTACCGCCTCGTCCTCGAAGTCCCGCCGAAGCTCAATGCCAAGCAGCGCGAGGCGCTTGCCGCGTTCGACGCCGCGTCGAAAGAGGAGCGGGGGCCGCTGGCGGCCGCGTTCTTCGAGCGGATGAAGAAGCTGCTCGGCTGACCCGGATGTCGTCCTCCCGCTACTGGGAGCTCACCGTCGACGTCCCTCCCGACGCCTCCGAGGGCCTGACCAACTTCGTCTGGGAGCTCGGCGCGCTCGGAGTCGTCGAGGAGGAGGCGCCAGGCCAGGCGCCGCGCCTGCGCGCCTTCTTCCCGAAGACGGTGTTCGCCAGCGCGCTCGAGGCGAGCGTCCGCGAGTACCTCCACAGCCTGCGCGAGCTCGGCTTTGGCACCTCGGCCGAGCCGAGCGTGGTCGCCCTCGCCAACGAGGACTGGGCCGAGGCGTGGCGCGCCCACTTCCGCCCCTTCCCCGCCGGGCGGAATCTGATGATCGCGCCCCCCTGGGAGCGGCCGCCGGCGAACGGGCGCGTCGTGATTACGATCGAGCCCGGCCGCGCCTTCGGCACGGGCCAGCACGGCACCACGCTCGGCTGTCTCGAGCTCCTCGAGGCGCTGATCGGGCGCGAGCCGCCCGGGCGGCTGCTCGACCTCGGGACGGGCTCCGGCATCCTGGCGATCGCCGCCGCGCGGCTCGGCGTGGGCCAGGTCCTCGCCTGCGACGAGGATCCCGACGCCGTCGCCTCGGCGATGGCGAACGTCGCGCGCAACCGCGTCGCCGACCGCGTGCGCTGCGTGCTGGCCGACGCCGCCGGGCTCCGGGAGTCGGGGGCTCCGCTCGTCGCGGCCAATCTCCTGACCGCCGCACACCTGAGACTCGCGCCGCAATACGGCCGGTACGTGGCGCCCGGGGGCGCGCTCGTCCTCGGCGGCATCCTCGACGCGGAGGCCTCCACGGTCGCCGCCGCGCTCGGCCCTTGTGGATTCACGCCGCGCGGGTCGGTCGGCGTCGACGGCTGGACCACCCTTCATCTCCGGCGGGAGCCCGGGGAGCCCGCGCATGCGCCGCTTCACGATCGAGCCTGACCGGATCGCCGACGGGCGCGTCACGTTCGACCGCGACGAGTCCCGCCACCTCTCCCGCGTGCTGCGGCTGCGGCCGGGCGACACGGTGATTGCGGCCGACGGCGCGGGCCACGACTACACCGTGCGCGTCGAGACCGTCGGTGACGTCGCGACCGGCACGGTGCTCGGCGTCGCGCCGCGCGGGGTGGAGTCCCCGTTGCACGTCACGCTCGTCCAGTCGGTCCCCAAGGGCGACAAGATGGAGCGGATCGTCCGCGCCGCGACCGAGCTCGGCGTGGCGCGCGTCGTCCCGGTGCTCACCGAGCGGACGATCACCTCGCTCGAGCCCGGCCGCTGGCGCGAGCGCGCGCGACGCTGGCAGCGGGTCGCCAAGGAGGCCGCGAAGCAGTGCGGCCGCGCCGTCACCCCGCCCGTCGACGTGCCCCGGCCGCTGGCTGACTTCCTCGCGCTCGAGGAGCCCGCCGACCTCCGACTCTGCTTCTGGGAGGGTGCGGCGACGACCCCGGGGGAGGGAGGCGGGCAGGCCGGCTTGCTCGGTACGACACTCGCCGCCAACCTGCCCGCCTCCCTCCCCCGGGGCGCGCGCGTGCATCTTCTGGTCGGGCCTGAGGGCGGGCTCGGTCGCAACGAAGTCGACGCGGCGCGGGCGCGCGGATGGGCGGTCGTCGGCGTCGGGCCGCGCATTCTGAGAACGGAGACCGCCGGCCCCGCGATCCTCGCGATCCTCCAGAACAAATTTGGAGATATGAGCTGAGCACACCTGGGGCAGGCCACCTGCGGACCCTCGCAGGCTCGCCTCGGGCGTCGAACGCCCTGCGGCTTCGCACAACCATGCCGGGCTCGCGGACCCCGGTGGAATGAATCGCGACGTGCGGACCGCAGCCAGGCCGTGCCTCGTCTCAGGCCACCCACCGAGTGCGCCGGCCTCGCGGACCCCGCTCCAATGAACGCCGGCTGGGAGTACTTCGACGTGGAGGCCGACGTCGGCGTGCGCGCCTGGGGCCCGACGCGCGCCGAGGCGTTCGCCCAGGCGGCGCTCGGCGTGCTCGCGCTCATCGTGCTCCCCGACGAGGTCGAGGAGCGGGAGACCCGCGAGGTGCGCGCTCAGGCCGACGGGCCGGAAGCGTTGCTCGTGGCCTGGGTGAACGAGTGCCTC
>JBGPIS010000090.1:0-8063 GCA_041484965.1 Methylomirabilia bacterium | reverse complement strand
CCTCTATCCGAAGAAGGGCGCGATCGCGCCAGGCAGCGACGCCGACCTCGTCTTCATCGATCCATCCGTGCGGAAGACGCTCGCGCGCGAGGACTTCCACGTGACCGACTACAGCCCGTGGGAAGGCTGGCAGGTGAGCGGCTGGCCGGTGGCCACGATGCTCCGCGGCCGGGTCATCGTGGACCGCGGCAAGCTCCTCGGCTCACCATCCGACGGCCGGCTGCTCACGCGCAAGATCGACGGCGCCATCCTCCGGCGCCCCGCCTGCTAGGGAAGGAACGGCGCGATGGCCGCCGCGCGTGAGGACTACGCTCATCAATTCAACCCGCCGTTCAGGCTCAACCCGGCGCGCGTGGCGCTCGTCGTCGTGGACATGCAGTACGCGAGCGCCTCGCGCGACCACGGGCTCGGGGGCTTCCTCGCCGAGCGCGGCCAGGAGGTACGAGGCGAGTACCGCTACGACCGGATCGAGACAGTCGTGGTCCCGACGATCCAGCGCCTCCTCGAGGCGTTCCGTCGCCGCGGCCTGAGGATCGTCTACCTCACGGTCGGCTCGGAGCTCCCGGACTACAGCGACCTCCTGCCCCACATGCGCGGCCTCGCCGAGGCCGTGGGGAACACCGCGGGCCGGAAGGAGCACGCGATCCTCGACGCGCTGGCCCCGTTCCCGGGCGAGCCAGTGATCAACAAGACGACGATGAGCGCGTTCCATTCGTCGGGGTTCGAGCAGCTGCTCAAGGCCTGGGGAGTCGAGCAGCTCGTGCTGACGGGCGTGTCGACGAACTCGTGCGTCGAGGGGACCGCGCGGGACGCGGCCGACCGCGGCTACCGGTGTGTGCTCGTTGACGACGGCTGCGGCGCCGCGAGCCAGCGGCTGCACGAGGCGGCGTGCGAGAATTTCCAGCGGCTGCTCGGCCGCGTGGATTCGGCGGCCGCGGTGCTCCGGGAGCTCGGCGCGCCCTGATATAGTCTCCGCCATGGCCCGTTACGACTCCGCGATCCTGAACGGCACGGTCGTCATTCCTTACGTCGGCACCATCCGATGCGACATCGGCGTGAGAGCCGGGCGCATCGCGGCGCTCGCCGACCCGATCGCCGCCGCCGACGCGGACGAGATCGTGGACGCGCGTGGCCGGCTCGTGCTTCCCGGCGCGGTGGACTCCCACTTCCACATCGGCATCTACCGTGACCTCGCGAAGGACGCGCGGAGCGAGACGGAGTCCGCGCTCGCGGGCGGCGTGACGACGGTGATCAGCTACTTCCGCACGGGCCAGCACTACCTCAACAAGAGCGGGCCGTACCGGACGATCTTCCCCGAGGTCGTCGCCGCGACCGCGGGCCAGGCCTGGACCGACTTCGGCTACCACATCGGGATCATGACGACGGAGCAGCTCGACGAGGTGGACTGGCTCGTCGGCGGGCAGGGGGTCGGCTCGTTCAAGTATTACATGTTCTACAAGGGGCTGAACCTCACCTCGGACTCGACGCGCGGGAGCGCCTACACGATGACCGATACGTACGACCTCGGCCATCTCTATCTCCTGATGCGCCAGGTTGCCGCGGCCTCGAAGAAGTACGGCGCGGGCGGGCGCGTGTCCCTGAGCCTCCACTGCGAGCAGGCCGAGCTGATCCGCGTCTTCATCGAAGAGGTCAAGCGCTCGGGCCCGGGCGGGCTCGAGGGCTACCACATGGCGCGGCCGCCGCTGACGGAGCAGCTCTCGATCGCCGAGGCCCTGGTACTGACCGAGGCGACACGCTGTCCGGTGAACCTGTTGCACCTTTCGAGCGCGGAGGCGCTGACCGCGGGCGCGGACGGGCGGCGCAATCACCCGCAGCTCGACATCAGGCTCGAGACGACGCTCCACCACCTGGCACTCACCCACGCGACCGCGCACGGGATCGTCGGCAAGGTCAATCCGCCGATCCGCACCGACGCCGATCGCGAGGCGCTCTGGCAGGGCGTGGTCGACGGCCGGATCGACACCATCGTCAGCGATCACGCGTGCTGCGCCGAGGAGGAGAAGCGGCGCGACCTCTGGGCGGCGCTGCCCGGCTTCGGCGGGACGGCGCTGCTCTACCCGTATCTCGTGTCGGAGGGGCTGCGCCGCGGCCTCTCGCTCGCGCGCGTCGCCGAGCTCGCGAGCGCCAACCCGGCGCGCGCGTTCGGGCTCTACCCCAAGAAGGGCGCGATCGTCGTGGGTGCCGACGCCGATCTGGTGGTGCTCGATCCGAATCGCGAGCTGCTCGTCACGCCGGAGGTGCTCCACTCGGCCCAGGACTTCACGCCGTTCACGGGCATGCGCGTCCGGGGCTGGCCGACCCACACGCTGCTCCGCGGGCAGGTCGTGTTCCAGGACGGCAAGGTGCGGGGCCAGCCGGCGGGGCAGTATCTGAGGCGTCCCGTCGGGTTGCACTCAGCAGCCCAGGACACGAGGCGAGTGTGAGGATCAGGGACGGCGCGCTTGTCACGCTGCTGGCCGTGGGTATCGTCTCTCTGCCCCTCGTCGCCTACGCGCAGCGGACTCAGAAGGTGCCTCGCGTGGGAGTCCTCTCCCCGTTTGCCGGGTCATCCGACGCGTTCCTCGACGCCGTGAGGCAAGGGGTGCGCGAGCTTGGCTATGTGGAGGGTCAGAGCATCGTGCTCGAGTATCGCTCTGCCGAGGGCATGGCCGACCGGCTCGTCGGCCTCGCGACCGATCTGGCCCGCCTCAAGGTGGACGTCATCGTCACGACGGGTGCTCCCGCCGTCCAAGCCGCCAAGCAGGCCACGAAGACGATTCCGATCGTCATCGGAGGCGTCGACGACGCAGTCGAGCAAGGATTCGTGGCCAGCCTCGCCCAGCCGGGGGGCAACATCACGGGGGTGTCCTGGCTGAACACGGAACTGAGCGCCAAACGGCTCGAGCTGCTCAAGGAGGCGGTTCCGACAGCTTCGCGCGTGGCGGTCCTCCGGGAAGCGGTCGGGGGAGCCACGGCGGTGAAGGCAACCGAGACGGCGGCGCGGACCCTCGGCGTTCGCCTCCAGATCATGGAGGTGCGGGAACCCTCTGAGTTCGACAGCACGTTCGCTGCAATGAACCGCGACCATATAGAGGCGCTCATGGTGCTCCACGGCCCCATGATCGTCGGTCACCAGCGACGGATCGTGGACCTCGCGGCGAAGAGTCGACTGCCGGCGATCTTCACGGATAGCCGCTTCGTCCAGGCCGGCGGCCTGATGAGCTATGGCCCGCGGCTGGCCGATCTATACCGACGCTCAGCGACCTACGTCGACAGGATCCTGAAGGGCACCAAGCCGGGTGACCTGCCGGTGGAGCAGCCGACCCGGTTCGAGCTACTCATCAACCTCAAGACGGCAAAGGCGCTTGGCCTGACTCTTCCACAGTCCATCCTGCTGCGTGCGGACGACGTGATCGATTAGAGCCGCGCGTCACCGCGGTGTGGCAGGCGGCGCGCCGGGCACGAAGATGACCGTCGGAACACCTTCCTGGCTGAGGTTGGCCTGCAAAAGAACAAGCGGTGTCTCTCCGGGGTTCGCCCACTGGTGAACGAGGTCGTGGGGTTCGTACTGGATCGATCCGGGCGGTCTCGGCTCGGTCCTGCCTCCCACCGTGATGTGTCCCGTCCCCGAAGCGATGTAATAGAGCGCGGCGCCCGACCGCTGGTGCGGCGGGTTGGCCGCCAGCCGCGGCGGGAGCGTCGCCCGTGTCAGGCTGAACTCGTAAGGTCCCGGCTTCAGGCCCGGAATCGGCGCCGCCGTCCGGTAGAGCTCGGTGACGGTCGCGGGCGCGCGTTCCGCGGCCTTGTCCAGATCGCTGGCGCGGAGGAGGAGGAAGTGCAGGAAGACGGCCGGACCGCCGCCCTCGGCCCTGAGCGTCGCGCTCTTGCCGCCGCCGACGAACACGGCCTCGCCCTCGCGTAGAGTCCTTCGACCGGCCTCGCTCACGACGGCGAGCACGCCTGAGATCTGGAAGACGAACCCGTCACCGCCCGTGGGGGTGGCCGATTGTCCGGCCGGGAGGCTGACACGCAGCAGCTTGAGGTGTAACGGCGCGTCGACGACGTTGGGCAGACCGCTGTTCGCGAGGACGGCACGCACCGCGGTTGGTCTCGCGACAGTGGCGGGAGGTGTCGTCTGGGCGGCGGAATGCTGCACGATGAGGACGACACCGAGTGTCGCGACGATCAGCGTCGGGAAGATCGGGGAAGTCATTACTCCACTCCTTCTTGGCTCAGACTCAGACGAGGGAAATCCGGGCCGGCGTTAGGCCTTCTTCGCCGCGGCGGGACGAGCGGGGCAGGTCTTGTGGTACCACGTCGAGCCGAGCTTCACGTGGTTGCCGTTCTTGCGGATCTTCAGCTTGCACTTCGGACACGTGCCCATCCAGAACGCTCCTTGTCGTGGTAGTGCGGGTATTATAGCAGGGCGTCGGAGGAGGGGCCGTGACCGACTGCGCGTTCTGCCGCATCATCGCCCGGAAGAACCCCGCGGAAATCGAGTACGAGGACGACGCGGTCCTCGCCTTCAAGGACATCTACCCGAAGGCGCCCGTCCACGTCCTCATCGTTCCGAAGCGCCACATCCCGTCCGTCATGGCGATGGAGCGCGACGACGTGGAGGCCCTCGGCCGGTGTGTGCTCGCGGCGCGCGCCCTCGGCGAGGCGAAGGGCTTCGCCGACCGCGGCTATCGTCTCCGCGTGAACTGCGGCCCCGAAGGCGGCCAAATCGTCTACCACGTGCACCTCCACTTCCTCGCGGGCGGGCGGCCGAGCGGTGCCTAGCCACTTCATCGATTTCCAGCTCTTTGGCGACCAGTTCTCGACACCGGAGATCCGCGCGGTGTTCGAGGAGGGCACGATGCTCCAACGCTGGCTCGACGTCGAGGCTGCGCTCGCCGGCGCCCAGGCAGATCTTCAGTTGATTCCGCGCGAGGCCGCCGACGCCATCGCGCGCGCCGCGCGGGTGGAAAACCTCGACTTCGTCACGATCAAGCGCGACCTGGCCGTGACCGCCCATCCACTCGTGCCCGTGGTGCGGGAGCTCGCGCGGGTCGCCGGGGAGGGCGGGCGCTGGGTGCACTGGGGCGCGACGACCCAGGATGTGCTCGACACCGCGATGGTGCTCCAGGTCAAGACGGCGCACGAGATCCTGCGCCGCGATCTCTTCACGCTCACGCAGGAGCTCGCCGATCTCGCGGAGGCCCACCGCGACACCCTGATGGCGGGGCGCACCCACGCCCAGCAGGCGCTGCCGATCACGTTCGGCTTCAAGGTTGCGACGTGGGTGGCCGAGTGCCTGCGTCAGATCGAGCGGCTCGACGAGGCCGCGCCGCGGCTCTTCGTGGGCGAGCTCGGCGGGGCGGTCGGGACGCTGGCGGGGTTCGGCCCGCACGGTGAGGCCGTCCAGCGGAAAGCGCTCGAGCGTCTGGGTCTCGGCGTGCCGCTGATCGCGTGGCACGCCTCGCGCGACACGATCGCCGAGTTCGTCGCGCACCTGGCGCTCACGGGCGGTACGCTGGCGCGCGTCGCCAACGAAGTCATCCAGCTCCAGCGCACCGAGATCGGGGAGCTGGAGGAGCCGTTCGCTCTCGGCAAGGTGGGCAGCTCGACGATGCCGCACAAGCGGAACCCCGCGCACGCCGAGCGGATCGTGGCGATCGGCCGCCTGCTCCGCGGCCTGGCGGCGACCGCGCTCGAGACGACCGTGGCCGCGCACGAACGCGACATGAGCGTCGGGCGCGCCGAGTGGGTCCTGGTGCCGGAGGCTGCATGCCTCGCCGCCGCGGCCCTGCACTGGTCGCTCGTGGTCGTGCGTGGCCTCCGCGTCAACACCGGCCGCATGAAGGAGAACCTCAATCGGCTCGGTGGGCTGCTCCTCTCCGAGCCGGTCATGCTGAAGCTCGGCGAGACGATCGGGCGGAACGAGGCGCACGACCTCGTCTACGGGGTGGCGATGAAGGCGGTCGACGGACTGGGAAGCTTCCGCGAGCTCCTTCTCGCCGACCCACGGATCTCCGCCGCGCTCACGCCGGACGCGCTCGACGAGTTGCTCGACCCGGCGGCCTATACGGGCCTGGCGGGTGCGTTCGTGGACCGGGTGGTGAGAGAGGCGAGGCGGCTGACGGGCTAGCTAGGCCGAGGCGCCCGCCGTCTTCGACTCGAGTGGGAAGCCGGCGTTGGCCCAGCTGCCGAGCCCGCCCTTCAGGATCCTGACGTCCTTGAAACCCAGCTGCCTCAGGAGGTGCGCCACACGGGCGCTCGTCGCCTCGTCGGGTCAGGTGCAGTAGGCGACGACCGTGCGGGCGGGGTCAACGTCGAACTTGGCGGCGCCACCCGTGAGCTCCTGGGCCGTGACGTGCTGCGCCCCCGGAATGCGGACGGGGCTCTTGACGTAAGTAGCCGCGTCGCGGACGTCGAGGATGAGAGGGCGCGTCTCGGTGCTTTCGAGGAGCTGCGCGACCTCCGACGGGCGGATGCGAAAGCGGTTGCGCCGCCAGCGGAGCCCCAGCATGACGCCGTAGGCCCCGAGGCTCCCGACGGTGACCACGCCGGCGACGGTCACCCAGGGGAAGGGCCGGGCCGGCGGGTTCTTCGCCTCCACAGCCATCCGTCTGACGTCGGGGAGCTCGGGCAGGAGCCGGTTCGCCTCGTCGAAGTGCTTTGCGGCGCCCGAGTAGTCGCCGGCGAAGAACTCCCTGAGCCCGGCGTGCCACGCGACGTTGAACTTGCTCGTTTCGTCCAGCGGCACCTCCGTGCCCTTGAGGAACTCCCTGACCGCAGCCGACGGGATCACGAAGTTGAAGCCCTGGACGATGCCGGCCTGATCGCCTTCGCCGACGGTGACGAACGTGAGCACGCCCAGCACCTCGCCCTTCGACGTCACCGCGGGCCCGCCACTGTTGCCCCACGCCGCGGGCGCGTCCGTCTGGATCACGGGCTGGTCGGCACGGTCCCGTTTGAAGCCGGAGATCGCGCCACTGGTCACGGAGGCTTCCATTTTCGCCGACGCGTTCAGGAGCTCGTGGCTCAACACGACCCCGGGAAAGCCGAGGATGTGGATCTTGTCCCCGATCTGCGAGTTGGTGGAGTCGGCGAGCGTGAGCGAGGGCATATCGGCCGCCTCGAGGCGGAGGAGCGCGAGATCGCGGCCCGACATGCCTTCGCCAGCGATGGGCGGGCTGTATTTGGCGATCTTCGCAGGAAGGCGGATGCCGTTCGGCAGGAGCACGTAGAGGGACGGATCGAGGGTGACCTTGGCCCGCGTGGCCGCGGCGGCGAGCGCCTGGGGCGGGAGAGGGCCGCAGGCCTCGCGCGCGCCCTGCCGCGCCTGCTGCTCCTCGATCTCCCGGGTCGGCTTGTGGGCGGGGGAGACGACGTGCGCGTTCGTAATCAACCAACCGCTCGGACTGATGAACCAGCCCGTGCCGGTCTCGCGGAACGGCGCCGGGGACACGCGTTTCTCGCCGCCCGCGCCGCAGCTCACAACCACGTCGGACGCGACCTCCGCGATGACCAGCGCGACGGCCGGCTTTGCGCGGAGGAGCACCTCCTGGACAGAGACGTCAGCGGCGCTCGCGACGACGGGAGCAAGCAGGAGGGCGAATCCTGCAAACCAGCGACGCATCAAGCGAGATCTTATACCCGTCTCCAATAAAAACAAGGCTCCAGGGGTTGCCCCCTGGAGCCTTGGTGAAGCCTTGTCTCGCGTCTTACTTCAGGATCTTGATGGCCGCTTCGGCCTTCGCCTTCGCTTCGTCCGTCTTGCCGGCCTTGCACGCGGCCTCGGCCTCGCGGATCAGCTTCGAGGCATCGCTGCTGCGCGGCGCCTGGATGTCCTGACTGCCGATCTGACCGCTACGCGGAGCCTGGACATCCTGACCGCGCGGGGCCTGCACGTCCTGACCGCGCGGAGCCTGAACATCCTGCTTACCACGCGGGGCCTGGACATCCTGACCGCGCGGGGCCTGCACGTCCTGACCGCGCGGAGCCTGAACATCCTGCTTACCACGCGGGGCCTGGACATCCTGACCACGCGGAGCCTGAACATCCTGCTTACCACGCGG
>JBGPIS010000089.1:0-8093 GCA_041484965.1 Methylomirabilia bacterium | reverse complement strand
GGACAGTACGCTCGCCAACGCGCTCAGGGTCAAGCTTGGCAAAGGCCGCGAGCTGCCCGAGGAGCCGAAGCCCAAGCGGGCGGCCAAACGGAGAGCGCCGAGTGACGCCGCGGCGACCGCGGAGGGCGCGTCGATCCAGACGAGCGCGACACTCGCGAAGAAAGCCGCCGGGCCGGCGACGGACGAGGCGCCGGCCGAGGTCAAGCCCGCGGCGACGATCGTGAAGCCGAAGCCTGT
Source organism: Methylomirabilia bacterium (assembly GCA_041484965.1). Classification (GTDB taxonomy): domain Bacteria; phylum Methylomirabilota; class Methylomirabilia; order Rokubacteriales; family CSP1-6; genus JBGPIS01. The sequence goes on along the minus strand of JBGPIS010000089.1, from coordinate 7,856 downwards.
GGCGCAGGTCGAGATCGCGCCCGAGCCGCCCCTCGTTCCCAAGCCCGAGCCCGAAATCGTGCCCGAGCCGGCCCTCGTGGTGCTGGCCGCCGAGCTTCTCGGGAAGCCCGCGGCCACCGTGGCGCCGCCGCAGGTGAGGAAGCCCGAGCCGAAGATCGTCCCGTTCCGACCGATCGAGCGCCCGGCCGCTCCCTCCACGCCGGCGCGCCCGTCGCGGCAGCCGGTGGGACCGTTCGTGACGCCGCGGCTGACCGTGGCGCCGCCCCGGCCGGCGGCGGCGCTCGCGCCGCCGCGGCCGCCCGCAGCGTCTCCGGCTCCGGCGGATCAGCCGTTCGCGGCCGCCGCTGCGGCCGCCGTGGAGACGCTGCCCGCGCCGCCCGCCGAGGTCAAGCGTGAGCTGATCCGCGTGCCCGAGTCGGTCACGGTAGGCGAGCTCGCCGAGAAGATGCGGCGGAAGTCGGGTGAGGTGATCAAGACGCTCCTGGAGCTCGGCGTCATGGCCTCGGTCAATGAGCTGCTCGACCCGACGGCGGCGAAGCTCGTTGGCGACAAGTTCAGCTTCGACGTCGAGATCCGCTCCGTCGAGGGCGACGTGGTCGACGAGGAGGACCTCGATCCAACGCAGCTCAAGCTGCGCGCGCCGGTGGTCACAGTCATGGGTCACGTCGACCACGGCAAGACGTCGCTGCTCGACGCGATCCGGAAGTCGAGGGTCGCGGAGAAGGAGTTCGGCGGCATCACGCAGCACATCGGCGCCTACCAGGTGGAGACCCGGCACGGGAAGGTCACGTTCCTGGATACGCCGGGCCACGAGGCGTTCACGGCCATGCGCGCCCGTGGCGCCCAGGCGACCGACATCGTCATCCTCGTCGTGGCCGCCGACGACGGCGTGATGCCCCAGACGACAGAGGCGATCAATCACGCGCGGGCGGCCAACGTGCCGATCATCGTCGCGGTGAACAAGATCGACAAGCCGGAGGCCGACGCCGAGCGGGTGAAGCGCGAGCTCAGCAACCAGGGCCTCGTGCCCGAAGAGTGGGGCGGCCAGACGATTTTCGTTTCGACGTCGGCGAAGAAGGGAACCGGGATCGACCAGCTGCTCGAGATGACCGCGCTCCAGTCCGAGATCCTCGAGCTCAAGGCCAACCCGACCCGCGCGGCCAGGGGCGTCATCATCGAAAGCCGGCTCGACCGCGGCCGCGGCCCGGTCGCGACCGCGCTCATCCAGAGCGGCTCGCTCAAGGAGGGCGACGCGGTGGTCGTCGGCGCGCACTCGGGCCGGATCCGCTCGCTCGTCGACCCCAGCGGCAAGAAGGTCAAGAGCGCGGGCCCGTCCGATCCGGTCGAGATCCAGGGGCTCAGCGGCGTGCCGTTGGCGGGCGACGTGCTCGTCGCGGTCTCCGACGAGCGCAAGGCGCGGCAGATCGCGACCATGCGCCAGGACCGCCAGAAGGCGAAGGGCAAGGCGTCGACGCGGATCACCCTCGAGGGGCTCCAGAAGCAGATCCAGACCGGCGAGGTGAAGGAACTCCGGCTCGTCCTCAAGGCCGACGTGCAGGGCTCGGCCGAGGCGCTGGCGGAGGCGCTCGAGCGCCTGTCCACCGAGGAGGTCAAGCTAAAGGTCATCCACAGCGCGGTCGGGGCGATCAACGAGAGCGACGTCATGCTCGCCTCGGCATCGAGCGCCATCGTGATCGGCTTCAACGTCAAAGCCGAGCCCAAGGCCGCGACGCAGGCGCAGGCGAACGGCGTCGACGTCCGCGGCTACAACGTCATCTACGAGGCGATCAACGAGATGAAGGCCGCGCTCGCCGGCATGCTCGCGCCGGAGATCCGGGAGACGTTGCTTGGGAAGGCCCAGGTGCGTCAGATCTTCGTGATCTCGAAGCTCGGCCCGATCTGCGGCTCGTTCGTCGCGGAGGGCAAGATCACCCGCGGCGCCAAGGTCCGGGTGCGGCGCGGCGACACCGTCGTGGCCACGGGCACCGTGGGCTCGCTCAAGCGGTTCAAGGACGACGTGCGCGAGGTGCTGGCCGGGCTCGAGTGCGGCATCGGGGTCGACGGCGTCAGCGGGATCCAGCCCGCGGACATCCTGGAGGTCTACACGACCGAGGAAGTGGCGCGCACGCTCTGACGGGGCGTGAGCACCGGAGGAAACCGTGGCGACGGCACGCGTCGCGCTGGGGATGGTCGAGCTTCACCTGCCGGACGTCGACTCGCTCAAGGGCAAGCGGCACGTCCTGAAGGGCCTCAAGGAGAGGGTGCGCGCCCGCTTCGAGGTGTCGGTGGCGGAGATCGACCACCAGGACATCTGGCAGCGCGCCACGCTGGCCGTCGCGTACGTCTCCGGCGACGCCAGGCACGCCAACGAAGTGGTGTCCAAGGCGATGGACTTCATCGAAGACAACGTGGAAGGTCGGGTGATCGACTCCTTCGTGGAGATCCTCTGATGCAGGGCAAGCGGCTCGAGCGCGTCAACCAGCTCATCAAGGAGGAGGTCTCCACGCTGCTCCAGCGGGAGCTCAAGGACCCACGGCTCGGCTTCGTGACCGTGACCGAGGTCGAGACGTCGAAGGACCTGCGCGTGGCGAAGATCTTCGTGTCGGTGCTCGGGGACGAGGATCAGTGGGCGTCGTCGCTCAAGGCCCTCGCGAGCGGGCGGGGCTTCATCCGCAACTGGCTCCGCCACCACCTCGACCTGCGCGTGACGCCGGAGCTCGACTTCCGGTCCGACCGTTCGATGGAGCACGCGGCGCGGATCCAGAAGCTGCTCCGCGAGCTCGACCGCGGGTCGGCGTCGTGAGCCCCGCCGTCGAGCACCGGGGGCCGGCGCCGTCCGACGCCGTGCTGGCGCCCTTCCGCAAGGACGGCGGGCGCGCGCTGATGCTGGGCCACGTCCATCCCGACGCCGACGTGCTGGGCACGCTCCTGGCGCTCGGGCTCGCGCTCGAAGGCCGCGGCTGGAGCGTGAGCTACGGCGGGCCGCATCCGGCCCCCGGGGTGCTCGGCTTTCTGCCGGAGATCGCGCGCTACCGGCGCCTCGCGACGATCGAAGGGGCGTTCGATGTCGTCGTGCTGACCGACTGCCCGAACCCCCAGCGCACCGAGGGGCTCATCGACGAGGCGCGGCGCGCCGCGCGCCTGAGCGTCAACATCGACCACCACCCGGATAACCGGCGGTACGGGGACGTGAACTGGCTCGACACGTCCGCGGCGGCGACGGGCGAGATGATCTACGAGCTGCTCCTGGCTCTCGAGGTGCCGATCACGCCGGCGATCGCCACCAACCTCTTCACCGCGATCCACACCGACACGGGGTCGTTCCGGTACTCGAACGTGACGCCGCGGACCTTCCGGATCGCGGCGGCGCTCGTCGCCGCGGGCGCCGAGCCCGCCTTCGTCTCAGAGAGCCTCTACGAGCGCCGCGCGCCCGGCGCGCTCCGGTGGCTCGGGGAAGCCCTCAGCCGGGTCGAGGTGAGCGACGACGGCCGACTCGCGTGGCTCCCGCTGCCGGCGGGCGCGGTCTCGGAGGGCTTCGTCGAGTCAGAGGAGCTCGTGAACTACCCGCGCTCGATCGCGACCGTGCGCGTCGCGTGCCTGTTTCGCGAGCTGGACGGCAAAGTCAAGGTGAGCCTCCGCGGCAAGGGCGACGTGGACGTGCAGCGGATCGCGGCGGGGTTCGGCGGCGGCGGCCACCGGAACGCGGCCGGGTGCACGGTCACGGGACCGCTCGCGGAGGCGACGCGCGCCGTGCTCACGGAGGTGCGGAAGGCGATCGCGGAGGCCGGGTCGCGGTGAGCCGGACCGCCGGGGTGCTGATCGTCGACAAGGGGCCCGGGGCGACGTCGTTCGACGTCGTGGCGATCGTCCGCCGCCAGCTCGGCATCCGGCGGGTGGGGCACGCGGGCACGCTCGATCCCGCGGCGACCGGCGTGCTCCCGATCTTGCTCGGCGAAGCCACGAAGCTCATGCCGTATCTCGTGGACCAGGAGAAGGAATACCTCGCGACGGTGCGCTTCGGCGTGAAGACCGACACCCACGATCTCGACGGGCGAGTCCTCTCGGAGACTCCGGTGGAGCGGCTCGAGCGCCGCGAGCTCGAGGACGCGTGCCGGCCGTTCGTCGGCCGCATCAAGCAGGTGCCGCCCATGTACTCGGCGCTCCACCACGAGGGCCGGCGGCTCTACGAGCTGGCGCGGGCGGGGATGGAGGTGGCGCGTGAGCCGCGCGAGGTGGTCGTGCGCTCGATCAGCGTCGAGCACATCGAGGCGCCCCGAGCCACGCTCCGCGTCGTCTGCGGCAAGGGGACCTACGTGCGCGTCCTCGCCGCCGACATCGGCGCCGCGCTCGGCTGCGGCGGCGCCGTCGAGCGGCTCGTGCGTTGCAGCGTCGGCCCCTTCGGGCTTGCCGGCGCGGTCGCCTGGGCCGAGCTCACGGGCGGCGCCGCCCACGAGCTCTGGGCGCGCGTGAGGCCGCCCGAGGCGGCCCTCGCCGACTGGCCGGCCGTCACGCTCGCCGGATCGGCCGCGGCGGCCTTCACCCACGGGCAGGCGGTCGACGTCGTGCCTCGCGCCGCCGAGAGCGAGCGGTACGTCCGGGTCCACGACGATGCCGGGGCGCTGATCGGCGTTGGCGTGCTCGCCGCCGCCGGGCGCCAGGTGCAGCCCGTTCGGATTCTGCATGCGGATCGTCCGGGGACTCGAGTCCTTCCCGCCTGACGCCGGCCCAAGCGCCGTCGCGCTCGGGATCTTCGACGGCGTCCACCTGGGCCACCGCGCGATTCTCGGGGCCGCGGTCTCCCAGGCGCGGCAACATGGACTTGCGGCGCTGGCGTGCACGTTCGAGCCCCATCCGCTCGAGGTGCTGCAGCCGGAGCGGGCGCCCGTGCCCCTCACGACGCTCGCCGACCGGCTCGTGCTCATCGCTGAGACGGGCATCGACACGACCGTGGTCGTTGCGTTCACGCGCGCGGTCGCGGCCCTCGAGCCCGAGGTCTTCGCGAGCGACGTGCTCGTCCGGACGCTCAGGGCCCGCGCCGTCGTGGTCGGCTTCAACCATCGGTTCGGCCGGGGCGCCCGGGGCGATGCCGAGCTGCTCAGGGCGCTGGGCGCGGAGCTGGGCTTCCGGACCCACGTCGTGGCGCCGCTCGCCGTGGAGGGCATCTCGGTCTCGTCGTCGGAGATCCGGAACGCTCTCAAGTCCGGCGACCTCCCGCGCGCCGCGCGGCTCCTGGGACGCCCGTACTCGATCCAGGGGGAAGTGGTGCGCGGCGCAGGCCGCGGCCGGACCCTCGGCTTTCCGACGGCCAACGTGAAGACCGACCGCCCGATCCCGCTCCCTCCCGGTGTCTACGTCTGTGACGCCTTCGCGGAGCCGGCCCATCACCAGGCGGTGATCAACGTGGGGGTGCGCCCGACCTTCGGCGAGACGGAGCTGGCGGTCGAGGCCCATCTTCTTGATTTTTCGGGTGATCTCTACGGGAAGGGGCTCAGGCTGACTTTCCTTCGCCGGCTCAGGGACGAGCGGAAGTTCTCCGACGTCGAGGCCCTCCGGAGCCAGATCGCGCAGGACGTCGCCGCCGCCCGGCAGGAGGCGTAGTGCCGGCGCTTTACTTCGGGAAGATGGCGTGGTACCCTCCGTATCTGCTGGCAATAAAAGCTTTTTTTGAACCCGTCCGGGCGGAGCCCGGCTCCTCTGGACGTGGCGATTGTAAGGAGGATTCCTATGCCGGTGACCGCTGACAAGAAGAAGAGCTTGATCGAGCAGTTCCGCGTCCATGAGGGCGACAACGGTTCGCCCGAAGTGCAGATCGCCCTCCTTACCGAACGCATCAACGGCCTGACCGATCACTTCAAGCAGCACACCAAGGACCACCACTCTCGCCGGGGTCTCCTGATGCTCATCGGCAAGCGCCGGAGCCTTCTCGAGTACCTCAAGAGCAAGGACGCGGAACGGTATCGCACGATCATCGACAAGCTCGGCATCCGCAGGTGACTGCGGGCTCCCAACCCATGGATTGGTCCTCGGACGCGACGACTCCGGGGGCCCATGAGCAGGCCGCGCCAGCGGCCGCTCGACACGGCGTTCGCCGGATTCCGGACGACACGCGAGGACGATCTATCAGATGAGTCATACCGTACAGATCGAAAGCAACGGCCTGCCGTTCTCCATCGAGACCGGGAAGGTCGCCAAGCAGGCCGACGGGGCAGTCGTGGTGCGCTATGGCGGCACGATGGTGCTGGCCACGTGCGTCGCCGCCAAGACCGCGAAGGACGCGCAGGACTTTTTCCCGCTCACGGTCGAGTACCGCGAGCGGATGTACGCCGGCGGGCGGATCCCCGGCGGCTACTTCAAGCGCGAGGGTGCGCCGGTCAAGAAGGAGACCCTCACGTCGCGCCTCATCGACCGGCCGATCCGCCCGCTCTTTCCCGACGGCTTCCGCAACGAGGTCCAGGTGATCTGCCTGACGATCTCGGGTGACCCGCAAAACGATCCGGACATCCTGGCGCTGAACGGGGCCTCGGCGGCGCTCTGCATCTCGGGGATCCCCTTCGACGGGCCGGTCGGGGCGGTACGGGTCGGGCTCGTGGACGGCCGGTTTGTCGCCAATCCCACGAATGACCAGCAGGCCGCGTCGAGCCTCGAGCTCGTCATCGCCGGCACCGAGGACGCGATCCTCATGGTCGAGTCCGGCGCCAAGGAGGTGCCCGAGGAGACCATACTCGAGGCGATCGCCTTCGGCCACGCCGAGTGCCGCCGTCTCACGAAGATCCAGAAGGAGCTCGTCGCGAAGGCGGGCAAGCCGCGCTGGCCGTTCGATCCCAACGCCGGGAAGGACCGCGAGCTCGAGGCGCGCGTGCGGGGCCTCGCGGCCCCGAGGCTCGCCGCGGCGCTCGCGATCCACGAGAAGCAGGCGCGCGCCGACGCCGTCAAGGGCGTGTTCGACGAGGTGTGGGTTGCGCTCGGGCTGGACGAGAGCCGGAAGGGCGCCGTACGCGCCGCATTCGAGGCGATCGAGAGCGTGGAGGTCCGGCGGCTGATCGTCGAGAAGGGGCTCCGCGTGGACGGCCGCAAGGCCAACGAGATCCGGCCGATCTCCATCGAGTTGTCGTACCTGCCGCGGGCCCACGGCTCGAGCGTGTTCACGCGCGGCCAGACCCAGGCCCTCGTCTCGGCGACGCTCGGCACCAAGTCCGACGAGCAGAAGATCGAGGCGCTCGAGGGGGAGACCTGGCGGCACTTCTTGCTCCACTACAACTTCCCGTCGTTCTCGGTCGGCGAGGTCCGGCGCTTCGGCGGGCCCTCCCGCCGCGACATCGGCCACGGCGCGCTCGCCGAGCGCGCGGTCGAGGCGATGCTGCCGCCGAAAGAGGAGTTCCCGTACACGATCCGCGTCGTCTCCGACATCCTCGAGTCGAACGGCTCGTCGTCCATGGCCACGGTGTGCGGCGCCTCGCTGGCGCTCATGGACGCGGGCGTGCCGATCAAGTCGCACGTCGCCGGCATCGCGATGGGGCTCGTCAAGGAGGGCGACCGGTACGGGATCCTGACCGACATCATGGGCTCCGAGGACCACTACGGCGACATGGACTTCAAGGTCGCCGGGACCGAGAAGGGGATCACGGCGCTCCAGATGGACATCAAGATCGCGGGTGTCTCGGTCGAGATCATGCGGGAGGCGCTCAAGCAGGCGCGCGAGGCGCGGCTGGCGGTGCTCGCGAAGATGCGCGAGGCCATCGAGCGCCCGCGGCCGGAGCTCAGCCCATACGCGCCGCGCTTCGTGACGATCAAGATCCGCACCGAGAAGATCCGCGAGATCATCGGCCCCGGCGGCAAGGTCATCCGCGGCATCCAGG
>JBGPIS010000088.1:0-8169 GCA_041484965.1 Methylomirabilia bacterium | reverse complement strand
CGTCAGATGTCGAGCACGCGCCGCGCGCGCCAGCCGCGCACCCGCCGCTCCCGCGCGACCTGGGGCAGCGTGACGGCCTGGGCGTCGGCGCGCAGCGCCGTCGTGGCGCGGTCGATCGGGCCGCCGGCGAGACGCGCGTCGAGCCGGCACGGCGCGCCCTCGGCCACGCGCGCCTCCGCCAGCGGGAACACGAGCTGCTCGCTGTCCTTCAGGTAGATCAGCTCGGACAGCCAGTCGTAGAGCAGGAGGTCGAGCGACGGGGCCGTGAGCGTGAGCCGGCGCTCGACGCTCGAGGGCACCGTGGTGGGGTCCACCATCACCTCGGCCAGGGCCCGCGCGGCGGTCGCGAAGAGATCGTCGAGGTCGTCCCCGTCGACCTCCATCGCGCAATCGGCAATCGCCACCGACTCGAGAAACACGTGCCGCCCCACGGCCCCGCGCCCGTTCCCTACCCGGCCTTCACCGGGATGAAGCTGCCCTTCGCCGCCGCCGTCTTCGGCAGCGTCACCGTCAGGAGACCGTCCTTGAACGCGGCGGTCGTCTTTTCGGTGTCCACCGAGCCCGGCAGCCGGATCGTCCGCGCGAAGGCGCCCCAGGCGCGCTCCACGCGGTGGAACTTCTCGTCCTTCTCCTCCTTCTCACGGCTCTTCTCGCCCCTCACGGTGAGGAACTGATCCTCCAGGGCGACGCTGATCTCCTTCTGCTCGACCCCCGGGACCTCCAGCTTCACGACGTAAGCGTCCTTGGTCTCGGAGAAGTCGAGCTTCGGGGTCCACTCGCCCACCGCCTCCAGCGCACCCCAGCGGGGTTCGAAGAGGTGATCGAACATCCGCTCCATCTCGTCTTTGAACAGGGTCATTCCGGTCCACGGAGTCAGTGCACGCATGATGTCTATCCTCCTTCGGTCACCGTCACGGTGATCTTGGTCGCGGCCGGCCGCTTGCCGTCCACGAACTGCGTCGTCGGGCTCACCGCGATGGTCCGCTTCGTGACCTCGGTGCTGCCGTCCTTGACGTGCCACGGGCCGAGCCACACACCTCCCTTCGGGCGCCATCACGCCACCGAGGAAACCAAGCAACCGAGGTGCCACGCGGAACGGCCCACGAGGCCTTGAATTCTCTGGATTCTTGGAGACGTGCCTGCGAGTCGCCTGGGGCGGTAGCGCCTCACTGAGGCGCGAGAGCGCGTCAAGGGAACTGAATGAGCTATCTGAGGTGGTCCTTGAACCAGCGGACCGTCGCCGCCGTCGCGCGCGCCAACGCCGCGGGATCCTCGAAGAGGTGATCGCCGCCGGGAACGATCTCGAGCTTCGAGGGGCCGGCAAAGCGCCCGACGAGGGGTGCCACCGCCTCGCGGATCGGCTCGTCGTACTCGCCGACGAGCAAGAGCGTTGGTGCCTTCACCTGCGCCACCACGTCCTCGGCGCCGGCGGGGTTCGGCGAGCGCAGGACGAGCGCCCGGATCCGGGCGTCACGCGTCGCCGCGAGGAGCGCCGCGGCTGCGCCCGAGCTGGCACCGACGGCGCCGATCCGGCCGCCGTCCACCTCGTCGAGACTCTCGAGCGTGTCCAGCGCCGCGGCGAGGTCGCTCACCTGCTGGTCCGGCGTCGAGTCCTGCGGCGTCCCCTCGCTCTCGCCGTGGCCGGTGAAGTCGAACAGGAACGCGGCATAGCCGAGGGCGCGGAGGGCGGCGGCGGTGGAGCGGTTGCGCGGGCTGTCCTTGCCGCTCCCCCAGCCGTGAGCAAAGACCACGACCGGGTGCGGCCCAGGCGACGACGGTACCAGGAGCCGGCCCGCGAGGGACAGGCCGCGTGAGTTCTTGAACAGGATTCGCACATCGCCCGGATCGGCGGGGACGGCGGGAGCGACTGGCGTGCCCGGCTCGCGAACACCGGTGAGCATCGCGATGACCTCGTCGTCCGAGACCGGCGAGAAATCCGTGTAGTACTGGCCGACGGCCATGAAGTCCGGGTCCACCGTGAGACTCACGAACCGGTCGGCCGCTCGTTCGAACTCGCGGGCTGCGGAGTCGGAGGCGCAGGGCACCGCCACGACGACCTCGCGGGCCTCGTGGCGCCGCGCGTACTCGAGCGCCGCCCGCATCGTGAGCCCCGTCGCGAGCCCGTCGTCCACCAGGACCACGGCGGCGCCGGGCAGGTGCGTCGAGAGCGGCGGCACGCCGTACGTCGTCATGCGGCGCCGAATCTCCTTCGCGACCCGCTCCTTCGCCGTCGCGACGTCCGCCGGGGAGAGCCCGAGCATGGCCACCGAACGCGAGTCCACGATCGCGTGCCCGTCCTCGTCGAGGGCGCCGAACGCGAACTCGGGCGCGTCCGGTGCGGTGAGCTTGCGCGCGTAGACGATGGTCAGCGGCGCGCGGAACCGCTCGACGATGGGCATGGCGACGGTGACGCCGCCGCGTGGGATGGCGGCCACCACGCACGGGGGCTTCCAGACCGGGGCGAGAGCTATGGCCAGCTCCCGGCCCGCGTGGGCGCGATCACGGAACCGCATGGGACACCAGGCGGAATCCGAAGCAAGGACCGGGCCGGGCCTCAACTCATGGAGGAATCAGTAGATGGCCTCCGGCGCGGGCTCGGCGGTGCGGGAATCGCCGCCCCACCTGGGGCGGGCATGCGCACTACGCGGATCAACTCGCGGGGGACGCCGACGCGCCGGATCTGGTTTGCCCTCGCAGATCTGGGTGACCTTCACGTCGCGCATGAGGCGTTTGACGGGGTACTCGCGGCGGCCTCGGGCGCGAGGCACTCAGCTCCTTCCTCTTCTGCTATGATTGCGTCGCTTTCCTGCCTGTTACCTCGAAAGGAGACGCGCACATGGCACGACTCAGAACGAAAAAGCGACTCGTCGGCGCCCTCGCGGTGCTCGCCCTCGTGTTCGCGGCCGGGCTCTACGCCGTCGCGCAGCAGATGGACGAATCCAAGCGCGACCGGGCGGTCGCCGTCGGCGGCGGCAAGTACCACGTGCTGCCGGCGACGCTCGAGACCAGCCAGTGGGGCTGGCTTGATCCCAAGGAGCCGCCGAAGCTCGTCGTGAACTCGGGCGACACCGTCGCGGTCGAGACGATGATGCATGCCCACAACCGGATCCAGCCTGGAGCGACGATGGAGGAAATCGTCGCCCTCAGGAAGGCCAATCCCGGTGGTGGGCCTCACACCGTCACCGGCCCGATCTACGTCAACGGCGCCGAGCCCGGCGACGTGATGGAGATCCGGATTCTAAAGATCACGCCCAAGGCTTTCGGCGTCAACTTCAACTTGCCCGGCAAGGAGTTTCCGACGATCGGCGCGCTCGCCTCCGAGATGCCCGACGGATTCGTGAAGTACTTCTATCTCGACTGGGAGAAGCGCCAGGCCGAGTTCAAGCCGGGGATCGTGATCGACCTCCAGCCCTTCACGGGCATCCTCGCCGTCGGCATCGACCCGAAGGACCCCTCGCCGCGCAAGGGCGGCGCGACCGACCCGATGGCGCCGGTCTCGACGCTCCGGCCGTGGAAGAACGCGTCCAACCTCGACATCAACGAACTGCAGGAAGGCACGACGATTTTCGTCCCGATCTTCCTCAAGGGTGGGCTCGTGTGGACGGGCGACACCCACTGCCGTCAAGGCAACGGCGAGGTGAACCTCACGGGGCTCGAGTGCGCGGCTCGCGAGATCGTGCTGCAGCTCATCGTCCGCAAGGACATGACACTCGAGTGGCCGCGGCTGGAGACGAAAACCCACTGGATCTTGTTGGGCATGGATGAGGATCTGAACAAGGCCATGGTCAACGCCGTCCGCGAGACCGTGGATTTCCTTGCGAGTCAGAAGGTCGTCCCGCTCAACCGCTACGAGGCCTACTCACTCGTCTCGATGGTGGGCGACTGCCGCGTCAGCCAGGTCGTGGACGTGCGCAAGGGCGTCCACTGCATGATTCCGAAGTCGCTCTTCGTCGCGAAGAAGTAGCGGGGTGCTCGGGGCCCTCGCACTCGTCCTGCTGGCCGCCGCCCCCGCGTGGGGGAGTCAAGAGGGGGGCCCTGCCTCCCTCTCCCAGCAGGCCAGGGGCCCGCTCTCGGTCGTCACCACCTCGACGGATCTTAAAGCGCTCGTCGAAGAAGTCGGCAGCGATCGCGTCGCGGTCGAGAGCCTCGCGCCCGCCCTCCACGAACCGCACGCGGTCGAGGTGAAGCCCGGCCAGCTCAGGCGTCTCAAGGAGGCGCAGCTCCTCGTGCGCATCGGCCTCGACCACGAGCCGTGGCTCGCGCGCGTGCTCCGCTCCGTGAACGATCCACGGTTCGGCCCAGGAAGCCCCCACTACCTGGATACCTCCAAGGCGATCGAGCTGCTCCAGGCCGAGACGCCGCGAGTGAGGGCCGACCGCGGGGTCCACGTCCACGGGTTCGGCAATCCCCACTACTGGCTCGACCCGGTGAATGCGCGACTCGTGACCGGCGCGATCGCCGACGCGCTCTCGCGCCTCGCCCCCGGCAACCGCGAGGTGTTCGCGGCAAACCGCGCGCGGTTCCTCGAGCGGCTCGACGCGTCGGTCAAGCGCTGGACCGAGGCGATGGCGCCCTACCGCGGGACCCGGGCCGTCGTCGTCCACGAGAGCTGGCCCTATTTCGCAAGGCGCTTCGGCCTCATCATCGTGGCGGCGGTCGAGCCCACCCCGGGGGTGCCCCCGTCCCCGGCGTCGCTGGCGGCGCTGACCGCGAAGATGCGCGAGACCGGCGTGAAGCTCCTCATCGCCGAGCCGTCCTCTAGCGCGGCGCTGGTCAATCAGGTCGCGACGCGCAGCGGCGCGCGGAGCGTCACGCTGATCCCGTCCGTCGGCGGCGATCCGGAGGCGGGCGACTACCTGGCGCTCTTCGACGTGAACGTGAAGCGGCTCACCCGCGCGCTCGCCGAGGCGCGCTGAGCGCGGCGCGATGCTCGAGTTCCTCTGGGTCCCGTTCCTCGCGTGTCTCGTCCTGACTGGTATCCACGTCTACCTGGGCCTCCACGTGCTCGCCCGGGGCGTGATCTTCGTGGACCTGGCGCTGGCGCAGGTGGCGGCGCTCGGGATCGCGGTCGCGTTCCTCGCGGGGCACCCGATCCAGAGCGAGGCCGCGTACTGGTACGCGCTCGCCTTCACGCTCGCCGGCGCCGGGCTGTTCGCCCTGAGCCGGACGCGCCGCGCCCCCGTGCCCCAGGAAGCGATCATCGGTATCGTGTACGCCGTGTCCGCGGCGGCCGCCGTCCTGGTCGTAGACCGCTCGCCACAGGGCAGCGAGCACATCAAGCAGCTCCTCGTCGGCAGCATCCTGACGGTCACGCCCGCCGAGGTCTGGACGCTCGCGCTCCTCTACGGGGCGATCGGCGCGCTCCACTGGGCGATCCGGAAGCCGGTGCTCGAGATCTCCTTCAATCCCGACGCCGCCGCCCGCCGCGCCCTTGGCTGGTGGGACTTCGTCTTCTACGCGTCGTTCGGGCTGGTGGTGACGAGCTCGGTGCGCATCGCCGGCGTCCTCCTCGTCTTCTCCTACCTCATCGTGCCGGCGACGGTCGGCGCCCTGCTGACGCGATCGATCGTCGGGCGCCTCGCCGTCGGCTGGGCGCTCGGGCTCGGCGTGAGCCTGGGCGGGCTCGTCGGATCCTACGCGTTGGATCTACCGACCGGCGCGACGATCGTCGTGACGTTCGGGACCTTCCTGGCGGTGGTGGCGCTCGCGCTCGCGGCCCGGGCGCTCGTCGGCTCGGTGAGGGCGCGCGGGGTCTCGTCCCTGCGCGGACTCGGCGTCGCCGTCTCCGCGCTCGTCGGGCTTACCGGCCTCCTGCTGGCGGCCTTCCCCCGGGCCGACCACCACTGGCTCGACTGGCTGGAGAGCTCCGCGCCGTCGATCCAGCGTGTGTTCCTCACGGCCGGCGAGCGCCCTGTCTCCCGGCAGAGCCGCGAGGCGCTCGCGCGCGGCGCCGCCGAGCTCGAGCGGCTCCGCGCGATGCAGCAGGAGGTCCAGTGGGGGACGCGGCAGATGTCGCAGGAGCAGGAGGAGCGACTCCGGCAGTTTCTCGCGAGCCGCGGCGAGATCGTGGCGGGCGACCGGATGGTGCTGCGGACGCTCCGCGACAAGGCGCGCGAGAGGCAGCGCTGGTGGCTCGGCCTGCCGCTCGCGGCCGCGGGCGGCGCGGGGGCGTTCTTGTTGACGCGCCGCCGGCGGGCTACTTAGCGGCGTACGTGTAAAAACCCCGGCCCGTCTTCCGCCCGAGCCGCCCGGCCATGACCATCCGCTTGAGGAGCGGCGGCGGCGCGTAGCGCGGCTCGCGAAATTCCTCGAACATCACCTCGGCGACGTACATGGCCGTGTCGAGGCCGACGAGGTCGAGCAGCGTGAACGGCCCCATCGGATAGCCGCAGCCGAGCTTCATCGCCGCGTCGATGTCTTCGAGGGACGCGAGGCCGCCCTCGTAGACGCGGATCGCGTCGAGCAGGTACGGCACGAGCAGCCGGTTGACGATGAACGCGGTCGAGTCCTTCGCCTGGACCGGCGTCTTGCCGACCGCGCCCACCCACTCCGTCGCCGCCTTCACCGTCGCCTCGTCGGTGAGGATCGTGCGCACGACCTCGACCAGCTTCATCAGCGGCACGGGGTTGAAGAAGTGGAGCCCGAGGACCTGACCGGGGCGCTTCGTCGCCGCAGCCATCGCGGTCACGTTGCACGACGAGGTGTTCGTCGCCAGGATGGCGTGGGGCGGGCAGATCCGGTCGAGCTTCGCGAACGTCTCATTCTTGAGCGGCTGGTTCTCGGTCATCGCTTCGACGATGAGGTCGCACGACTTCAGATCTTCGAGCCGCGTGGTGCCCGCGATGCGCGCGAGCGCCTCGTCCTTCGCCTTGGCGTCGAGCTTGCCCTTCGCGGCGAGCCCCTCGAGCGTCTCGCGTAGCCGGCCGAGCCCGCGCTTGACGAGGTCGTCGTTCGCCTCGACGAAGAGCACCTGGAAGCCGGCCTGCGCGGATACCTGGACGATGCCCCCGCCCATGAGGCCGCAGCCGATGACGCCGACGTTCTTGATGGCCATGGCGAACTCCTAGGCGCGGGACCGGCGCCCCGGCAGCGGCGGGCGCTCCTCAGTCATAGACGATCAGGGAATGCAGCGGGTGGTCTCTCAGCTTGTCCCGGCCGTGGAGGAACGCGAGCTCGATCATGAACGCCACGCCGACGACCTGGCCGCCGAGCTGCTGGATGAGCCGGAGCGTCGCCGCCATCGTGCCGCCCGTCGCGAGCAGGTCATCCACGGCGAGCACGCGCTGGCCGGCCCGGATCGCGTCCTCGTGGATGGCGAGCGCGTCGCGGCCGTACTCGAGCTCGTACTCGACCTCGATCGTCTTGCCGGGGAGCTTGCCGAGCTTGCGCACCGGGACGAAGCCCGCGTTGAGCTGGTGCGCGAGCGCGCCGCCGAAGATGAAGCCGCGCGACTCGATGCCCACGACGATGTCCACGCGCTCCGTCTGGTAGCGCGCGGAGAGGAGATCGACGACGCGGCGGAAGGCGGGCCCGTCCTTGAGGAGCGTCGTGATGTCCTTGAAGAGGATCCCCTCGGTCGGGAAATTCTTGATGTCGCGGATCTTCGCCCTGAGGTCGGTGACGTCCATCGCGCGCTTATGATACTGACTCTTTGTCGCAGCGCGCAAGACGCGCTCCCACTCGCCAAAGTGTCTGCGACCCTGGCACGCTGACACGCTTGGGGCCACGCTTCGTCGGCCGGCTGACGCGCGCCCGGGCTGGCCGCCGGCGCTCAACTGCCGAAATCAAAAGGCCGGCGGCCCGTCGCGGCCCCGTGGCACCCAACTTGCCTCCTCCAACCTGCGCGGACTACTCTGAAGGAGGTTGGCATGCTGCTCCCGGAACAAGTGCAGCGGCTGTTCCAGCTCGCTCTAGTCGAGTTCGCGCCCGACTGGGAAATCGCCGGCGTCTCCGCGGAACTCTCCCTACACGACCCGGAACACTGGGTGTCCGGGCTCGGAACCTTCGGGCTCATCCTCCGGAATCGCGCGAAGGGCGGAATCAAGGTGCTCGGCTGGCGCACCGGCGAGATCCCGAGGGCGACGTACCATCGGGGCGTCTCCTACCGCGTCCTCGAGGCGTACGCCGACCGCATCACCGATCCGGTCCGGCGGTACTTCGAGGAGATCG
>JBGPIS010000087.1:0-8174 GCA_041484965.1 Methylomirabilia bacterium | reverse complement strand
GCCGTCGGGGCCGAGGAACTTCGCCTTCACGCCCTTCTCGCGCGCCTGCTTGAAGAACGGAGCGCCCTGGTCGTAGATTCCGCCGAAGTAGATCAGGTCGGGATTCTTGGCCTTGATCGGCGTGATGATCGGGTCGAAGTTCGATTTCTCCTCCGTGCCATCGAAGCCGATGACCTTCACGCCCTTCTTCTCGACGTCGGCCTTGAACGCCTCCGCGACGCCCTGGCCGTAGGTCGTCTTGTCGTGGACGATGTACACCGACTTGACCTTCAGCGTGCCCGCGGCGAACGCCGCGCCCACCGGTCCCTGCACGTCATCGCGACCGCACACGCGGTTGACGTTGGGATACCCGCGGTCGGTGACCTTCTCGTTGGTGTTCGCGGGCGAGATCATCGCGAGGGTGACTTCCTTGTAGACTTCAGACGACGGGATCGCGACGCCCGAGTTGAGGTGGCCGATCACGACCATGATGTCCTTGTCGGCGATGATGTTCTTCGCGTTGGCCACGCCGACGTCCGGCTTCGCCTGGTCATCGAAGGGCACCAGATCGACCCTGTAGCCCGCCTTCTCGAGCCCGCCCTTGAACTTCTCGATGCCGAGCTGGGTTCCGAGCTTGATGCCCTCGCCGAGGGCGGACTGGCCGCCGCTCAGCGGGCTCTGGGTCGCGATCTTGATGGTGCCCTTGCCCTGGGCCTCGAGGCTCGAGGCGGCCGGCAGAGCGACGAGGGCCAGAGCGGCCAGCAGAACGCAGGTGAGGCGAACAGGGTAGCGACTCATCGGGACTCCTCCTTGGTCGTTGAATCGGCGCGCTCGATGCACCGCCATTCCAGCCCCGCCATTATAGCGGTCGGCGCCGGGCGGTCAAGTCGCGCGCCGCGCGGATCGCCGAGAGAAAACGCCGTGTGGCGGCGGCCGGATCGTCGGCGGCGCAGACCGCAGAGATGACGGCGACCCCGTCGGCGCCGGCGCGGATCACCTCGGCGACGTTGTCCGTGGTGATGCCGCCGATGCCGATCAAGGCCAGCGAGGTCGCGGGCCGGATCAGCTCGAGCAGGGCCGGCCCGACCAGCTGGAAATCGGGCTTGGTCGCCGTAGCGAACATGGAGCCGACGGCGATGTAGTCGGCGCCGTGGTCCCGCGCCTCGAGCGCCTGCTCGAGGCTGTGGGTGGAGCGGCCGAGGAGCATTCCAGGTCGCAGGAGCGGGCGCGCCACCCGTGGCGGCAGATCGTCCTGGCCGAGGTGGACGCCCGCGGCGCCGACCGCGAGCGCCAGGTCGACGCGGTCGTTCACGACGAACGTCGCTCCGGCCCGGCGGCAGCGCTCGGCGAGCCGCTCGGCGAGCGGCAGGAGCCGCCCGGACGGCCACGCCTTCTCACGGAGCTGGATCATGCGGCAGCCGCCCTCGATCGTGGCGTCGAGAATCGCCTCGAGGTCCCGACCGCGCGCGGCGGCGCGGTCGAGGATGACGTAAAGAGTGGGATCCATTACCCGCGGAGACGGGCCGCGTCGACGCTGGTGAAGCGCCCCTCGAGAAACGCGGGGTCACTGAGAACCTTGAGCTGGAACGGGATGGACGTCTTGACGCCTTCCACCAGAGTCTCGACGAGCGCGCGACGCATTCGGGCGATTGCCTCCGCGCGATCGTGGCCGCGCACGATGATCTTCGCGAGCAGCGAGTCGTAGAACGGCGGGACCGCGTACGGCGCCATGAGGTGGCTGTCCACGCGGACGTTATAGCCGCCGGGTGGTACCCACATGGTCACTCGGCCCGCGCTCGGCGCAAAGGTCTCCGGGTCCTCGGCATTGACGCGGCACTCGATCGCGTGACCCTCGATCCGCACGGCATCCTGGCGGTAGCCGAGCGCTTCGCCGGCGGCGATGCGGATCTGCTCGCGCACGAGATCGATCCCGGTGACCATCTCGGTGACGCCGTGCTCGACCTGGAGCCGCGTGTTCATCTCGATGAAGGAGAAACGCCCCTCGTCGTCGACGAGGAACTCGACCGTGCCGGCGTTGACGTAGTTGACGGCCGCGGCGGCGGCGAGCGCCGCGCGATGCAGGCCGCTGCGCGTCTCGGGCGGGAGCGTCGGCGCCGGCGACTCCTCGACGAGCTTCTGGTGGCGGCGCTGAACCGAGCAGTCGCGCTCGCCGAGGTGGACGCGGATGCCGTTCTTGTCGCCCAGTACCTGCACCTCGACGTGCCGGGAGCTCTCCACGAACTTCTCGCAGTAGATCTCGGAAGAGCCGAAGGCCGAACCTGCCTCCGACTGGCAGGCGTCGAAGGCCCCGGTCAGCTCCGCGCGGTCCCGCACGATCCGCATGCCGCGGCCACCCCCGCCCGCGGCCGCCTTGAAGATGATCGGGTAGCCGATCCGCTCCGCGACGTCGAGCGCTTCGGCCGAGTCCTTGAGCGGGAGCTCGCTGCCCGGGATCACGGGCACGCCGGCCTGCTTCGCGATCTGGCGCGCCTGCGCCTTGTCGCCCATGAGCCGGATGGCCTCGGGCGATGGGCCGATGAACGTGATCGAGCAGGCGCGGCACACCTCGGCGAAGGCGGCGTTCTCGGCGAGGAAGCCGTAGCCGGGGTGGATCGCCTCGCTGTCGGTGACGGCCGCGGCCGAGATGATCGCGGGGATGTTGAGGTAAGACAGGCGCGCGGCATCCGGCCCCACACAGATGGACTCGTCGGCGAGCCTCACGGGCAGCGAGCCCGCATCGGCCTTCGAGTGGGCGACGACGGAGCGAATGCCGAGCTCGCGACAGGTGCGGATGATCCGTAGCGCGATCTCACCGCGATTCGCGATCAGGATTTTATGAAACAGGGTCGTTTACCCGCCGAGAAGGCGGCGCCACTGGAATTCGATCTCCGCCATTCTGAGGCCGTACACGCGGGGCGCCGCCTCGGCGATGGTGTCGCCCGCCGCGAGACGCGAGAGGAGCGCGCGCATCGCCTCCACCCCGCCGCGATCAAGGAGGTCGCCGACGATCCAGAGCGCGATGTCGTAGCCCGCCCGTGCGCGCAGCGGGTCGGGATCGCCGACGAGCGCCTCGACGCCGGCCAGCGTGAGGCTCCCCGGCACGCGCAACATCGGGTCGGCCGCCGCGCCCTCCAGAGCCTGCGCGAGTCCCTCGTGAAGCCAGCGCGGCGCCCGGCCCCGCGACAGGTCGTGAATCGCGGCGTGCGCGTACTCGTGAACGATCAGCCGCTCAAACTGCGCTACGGGTGGCAGCGTCGGCGGGAGTGGCAGGCGAATCTTGCCGTCGAAGAGCCCCGTAGCCCAGCCGTGCACGCGCGTGACGTCCTGGAACTCGCGCTGCTCGTACAGCACTACGGTCAGTCGTCCGCTCGGCGTGTAGGCGAGCGCCTTCCCGACGCGCTCGGCGGCGGTCTCGAGGGCGGCGATGATCGTCCGGTGGGCGTCCTCGGCGTGCGCGCCGCGGTACTTCACGACGAAGCGCGGCGTGACGCTCCGCTGGAACCCTTCTTCCACCTGGCGCTCGCGCTCGACCTTGTCGAGGAGGCGCCGCGCCGCCTCGTGCGCGGGCTCGCGCTCGAGCACCGCCCGCAGGTGGGCGATCGCCTGCCGCGGCCGGTCGCGGCGGTCGTACAGGTGGGCCAGGAGCAAGCTGACCTCGGGGTCGAACTCGGCCCTCACCGCGCTCTCGAGCGGGCCGAGCGCGTCGTCCGGGCGTCCCGCGTGGACCGCGGCGAGGCCCACGCCCTTCAGGAGCGCCGGGGCGCCGGGCGCCTCGCCGAGCCCCTGGCGGAAGAGCAGGAGGGCCTCCTCGGGCCGCCCCTCACGAAGCGCCTGCCAGCCCCAGCCCTCGAAGCAGCGGCCGAGGTCGAGGCGGCGCGCCTCGTCCGCGGGATCCTCCTGCGCCGCCCGGCTGAAGCGCTCGCACGCGCGCGGGAACTGGCCGGCCGCGTAGAGGCTGAGCGCCTCCTGGAGCAGCGCGCGGGCGCCGCGGTCGGACGCCGCCGGCAGGACGGGACGGTCCGGACCGCGGACCTCGTGCCGCCGGCCCTCGGACCAGCCGAGGACGAGCGCGCCCAGGCCCAGCGCGCCGAGAGCGACGAGCGAGAGCAGGCGGGCGCCGCGTGCCAGTCTCACGCCGGAACGCTCAGCGCGCCGGGTCGATCAGGAAGAGCGGCTGGCCGTATTCCACGGCGTGCCCGCTCTCGACGAGGACCTTCGCGATGCGGCCGCTCAGCTTCGACTCGATCTCGTTCATGAGCTTCATCGCCTCGATGATGCAAACGATCTGGCCCTCCTTCACGACGTCGCCCTCGCGCACGTACGGGTCGGCGGTCGGCGAGGGGGCGCGGTAGAAGGTGCCGACCATCGGCGATTCCACCGCGATCAGCGGGGAGGCAAGGACGTCGGCGACGACCGGCGTGGCGGGCCGCTCAGGCGCCGCCTGGCCGGTGGGCGCCACCGCCTGGGTCGACGCAGCGCCGGGGCGCTGCAGGCGGACGTGGACGTCGCCCCACGCCACCTCGATCTCGACGAGCCCGAGCTGCTCGAGCGCGGCGCCGAGCTGGCGCACCAGCGCGAGGATCGCGGGGTCGCTCGATCCGTGGAGCGGGCGCCTGCGGGCCATTACGTGCCCGCCGTGGCGACGCGGCCGAGGTACTCGCCCGTGCGCGTGTCGACCTTCACGATGTCCCCCTCGTTGAGAAAGAGCGGCACCTGGACGCCCGCGCCGGTCTCGAGCGTCGCGGGCTTCGTGCCGCCCTGCGCCGTGTCACCGCGCACGCCGGGATCGGTCTTGGCGATCGCGAGCTCGACGAAGTTCGGCAGCTCGACGGCCACCGGCCGGCCCTCGATGTAGAGGACGTCCACCTCCGTGTTCTCCTGGAGATAATCGCGCGCCTCGCCGACCTCCTCGGTCGAGAGCGACATCTGCTCGTAGGACTCCGTGTCCATGAAGTGGTAGCGGTCGTCGCGGTAGAGGAACTGCATGTGCCTGTCCTCGAAGTCGACGAGCTCCACCTTCTCGCCTGAGCGGAACGTGTTGTCGATCACCTTGCCGAGCGTCATGTGCTTGAGCTTGGTGCGAACGAAGGCGCCGCCCTTACCGGGCTTGACGTGCTGGAAGCCGACGATCGCGTACGGCTGGCCGTCGAAGACGATGCGTAGCCCCTTCTTGAACTCCGCCGTCGATACCTGCATCGCGCTCTAGCCTTTCCGTCGCTGGCGCGCGCGGAGCGTTGTCTCCAGCCGCTCGCGGGCCTCGCGATTGTCCGGGTCCTTCCGGAGGATCCGTGTGAACGTCTGGGCGGCCTCCTCGACGCACCCCTGCTCGAGGCAGAGCGCACCGAAGACGACCGTCGCGAACGTGTCGTCGCTCAGCACGCGGCCGAGGCCGCTCGCGTCCTCCGCGGCGGGCGTCGTCGCGCGGAGCAGTCCGAGCAGCGTGCGCGACTCGCGGTCGCCGGGATCGAGCCGCACCGCGGCCTCGAGATGCCCGACGGCCTGGTCGATACGTCCGACGCGGCGGTGGAGCTCTGCCGCGAGGCGGTGGCACTGGATGTCCTTCGGCGCCACTTCGAGGATGGCGCGCGTCTCGGCGAGCGCCTGCTCCAGCTCGCCCTCGGCCGCGAGCGCCTTGGCGAGGATGAGCCGTGCGGTCGTGTAGTGCGGGTAGCGGACAAGCCCCTGACGGCACACGGTGACCGCATCGCGCGCCCGTCCGGCCTTCCGGTAGAGATCGGCGAGCTGGGCGAAGGCAAGGGACCTGGGGTCACGGTGGAGCCGCTCCTCCTGCCGTCGGATGGCGCCGGCGAGCGTGGGGTCGTCGATGGACATCGTGGATCGGTTATACGGAGCGCGGCTTTCCGTTGTCAACACAGGTTACGCCTCGAGCTCGGCGAGGGCCGCGCGGACGTCGTCGCGCGGGACGTCGTAGACGAGACGGAACGCACCGATCCGGGGCGCCAGCACGAAGGGCACGCGGCCGTCCCGCGCCTTCTTGTCGCGCCCGATCGCCGCCAGCACCTGGTCGGCGTCGATCGACAGGCCGCGGACGGGCAGGCCGACGGCCGCGAGCAGCCGCTCCTGGCGGGCCACGGTCTCGTCCGACGCGATGCCGAGCCGTCGGGCCAACCGCGCCTCGGCCGCAATGCCGAGCGACACCGCCTCGCCGTGGGCGAAGCGGGCGTAGCCGGTCACCGCCTCGAGCGCGTGGCCGATCGTGTGGCCGTAGTTGAGGACGTGCCGCAGCTCGCTCTCGCGCTCGTCGCGCTCGACGACGGCAGCCTTGAGGCGGCAGGAGCCGCCGATGATCCGCTCGAGGGCGGGGAGGTCACGGGCGCAGAGCGCCACGGCGTCAGACTCCACCTCGGCGAAGTAGTCGGCGTCGAGCACGATCCCGTGCTTGACGACCTCGGCGAGCCCCGAGCGGAATTCCCGCTCGGGCAGCGTGCGCACGACTGCAGGGTCGACGAGCACGAGCCGCGGCTGGTGGAAGGCGCCGATCAGGTTTTTCGCCTTCGGGTGATCGATCGCCGTCTTGCCGCCGATCGAGGCGTCCACCTGGGCGAGCACGGTGGTCGGCAGCTGCACGAAGTTGACGCCGCGCATGTAGGTTGCCGCGACGAACCCTGCCACGTCGCCCACGGCGCCGCCGCCCAGGGCGAGGATCGTGGACGTGCGGTCGAGGCCCGCCGCGAGCAGCGTGTCCCAGCAGCGTTCGGCGACGGCGAGCGTCTTCGCGGCCTCGCCCTCGGGCACCTCGACCGGCGCCACCGCGAACCCCGCCCCCTCGAGGCTTGCCGTGACGGTCTTGCCGTAGAGCGCGAGGATCGCGGCGTCGCTCACGAGCGCGGTCCGCCTGCCCACGGCGAGCTCGCGGAGGCGCGCACCCACGGTCGCGAGCGCGCCGGGCTCGACGACGATGCGATACGACCTGAGGCCCAAGTTTACCTTGATGATCATCTGGGTCATTCTATCGCTCGCCGCGGACGGCGGGTAGGCCGCGACGTCCCGCGCGGCTTGCCCTGCGGGCTACCAGCTCTTCAGACTGTCCAGATAGGCGTCGTAGTTGCGGCGGATCTCTTGGAGGCTGTCTCCGCCGAACTTCTCGAGGAAGGCGTCGGCCAGGACGATGGCCATCATGGCTTCGCCCACGATGCCGGCGGCCGGCACGGCGCACACGTCGCTCCGCTCCACGACGGCCTCCACGGCTTCCTTCGTCGCGAGGTCGACCGACTTGAGCGGCGTGCGGAGCGTGGACAAGGGCTTCATCGCGGCCCGGACGACGACCGGCTGGCCGTTCGTGACGCCGCCCTCGAGCCCGCCGGCGTTGTTCGTCTTGCGGCTGAAGCCGCTCTCGGCGTCGAACAGGATCTCGTCGTGGACGGCCGAGCCCGGGCGCCGCGCCGTCTCGAAGCCGAGGCCGAGCTCGCAGCCCTTGATGGCCTGGATCGAGCAGAAGGCCTGCGCGAGCCGGCCGTCGAGCCGCCGGTCCCACTGCACGTACGAGCCGAGCCCCACGGGGCAGCCGAGCGCGATGACCTCGAAGACGCCGCCGAGCGTGTCGCCCTTCTCCTTCGCGGCGTCGATCGCGGCGATCATCGCCGCCCCGGCGGTCGGATCGCCGCAGCGGACCTCGGATGCCTCTGCGCGGCGCCGCAACTCCTCCCAGGTGATGTCGAGGTCGGCCGCGAGGCGGACGCCGCCGAGCTCGGTCACGTGGGAGAGGATCGTGACGCCGAACTCGGCGAGCAGGCGCTTGGCCACGGCGGCGACGGCGACCCGCGCGGTGGTCTCGCGCGCGCTCGAGCGCTCGAGCACGTTGCGGATGTCGCGGTGGCCGTACTTCATCGCGCCGGCGAGGTCCGCGTGGCCGGGCCGCGGGCGGGTGACCTGCTTCTGGGCGGCGCCCGGCTCGGGAACGCCGACCGCCATCGTGGACTTCCAGTTCTCCCAGTCCCGGTTGGCAATCTGGAGGGTGATGGGGCTGCCGAGCGTGGATCCCCAGCGGACCCCGGAGAGGATGTGAGCCTGGTCGCGCTCGATCTTCATGCGCCCGCCGCGGCCGTAGCCGCGCTGGCGCCGCGCCAGGTCCTCGTTGATGTCGCCTTCCGCAAGCGGCAGACCGGCGGGTACGCCGTCGATGACGGCGACCAGGGCCTCACCGTGGGACTCGCCCGCGGTGAGGAATCGGAACG
>JBGPIS010000086.1:0-8176 GCA_041484965.1 Methylomirabilia bacterium | reverse complement strand
GCGAGCCTGACGCGGATCTCCTGGCTGTGTCCCGCGAGCACCTGGATGTGGCGCACCTCGGTCGTGAACTTCGGGTGGCTCACGCGGAGCCGGTACACGCCCTCCTTCAGGGTCTGGCGCGCCTGTCCGTCCTTCGCCAGGCGCATCGTGACGAGAATGTCCCTGGGGGTACGAAACTCGACGATCGCGTTGGCCACCGGTTTCTCCATCCGCGCCTCCTGGACGATCGCGACCACCTCCCCGGTCGTGGGCGCCCGCGCGGCGAACAAGAACCCGTAGAGCGTGACCACGATCGAGACGAACCCGGCCGTGACGCCGACGATCGCCTGGAAGCGCGTGAGCGTGAGCGCCGTTTGGATGCGGTCGGGAAGCTTCATGGCCGAGGCGCCGGGGCGACGCCAGCCGGGGGCCGAGGGTTCACGTCGCGCGTTTGACCTGGTCGGCGAGCTTGCAGAATGCGCAGATCGTGCCGGTGGTGACCTGGCCGCAGCGCACGCACTCGTTGAGGACGACGGCCTCGGCGCGCTCGAACGCCACGCGGGCCTTGTCGAGGAAGCCGAAGAGGAAGTTGTGCTTGGCGCCCGGCGAGGCGTCCTCCATGCGGTTCAAGAGCTCCTTGTTGGCGATAGACGTGGCGCCCTTGGCGAACGGGCACTCGTCCACGATGTAGTCGATCTGCCTGAGGAACGCGTACGCGGCAGTCTCGCGCTCCGAGAGCCGGTAGAGCGGCTTCACGCGCCGCACGAGCTTGGCGTGCGTCGACGGCAGCGCCGGCGACTGGCGCGGCAGCGCGTCGAGCTGCCAGTGCATCACCGAGCCGAAGAGCGTCGCGGCCTCGTCGTCCAGGTTGTGGCCCGTCGCGACGACCGGCATGCCGTGCTCGAGCGCGGCGCGGTTCATCAGATAGCGCTTGGAGAGCCCGCAGCCCGAGCAGGGCGGCCGGCGCGTGACCTGCTTGATGACCGGCACGGGCGCGCCCACCTCCTCGGCGACAACCGAGACGAGCAGCGGCACGCGACGGGCGGCGGCGAACTTCTCGCACCTGGCCTTCGACTCCACCGAGTAGTCGAAGATGCCGAGGTCGAGGTAGAGGCCGGTCGTCCGGTAGCCCTCGTCGATCAGGACGTCCCAGAGCGCGAGCGAGTCCTTGCCGCCGGAGACGGCGACGAGCACGGGCTCGTCTTTGCTGAACATCCGGTACTTCCGGATCGCCTCGCGCACCTGATTCCTGAAGAACTCGAGGAAGTCGGGCGCGCAGAAGGCGGCGTTGTGACGGCGCAGCTCGAGGATCGCCGGCTCACCGCATTTTCTGCACTTCATTGGCCTGAGCCAGACGCGGGCCGGCTCCGTTCCGCTGTCGCCATCACGTCAAGCCTCCAGACATCACCGGCCGGAGCTCGATCGTCTCGTCGTCGCGCACGACCTGGTCGGCCGTGACGAGGTCGGCGCCGCGGATCACCAGCACGGTCTCGGGGAGGATGTCGAGCTCGCGCAGGATGTCCTTCACGCGGCGCCCGCCCGCCACCTCGACCTCGCGCCGGGGGTTGCGCAGGATGACCTTCACGGGCGGCTCGTCCGGCGCTGCGCGCTGCGGCTTCGCATTGCCATCATCGCCTCAACCCTTGGGGAACCCCGGCGCGCGCTTCACGTCGCGGAGCTGCGCCAGGTGGACGCCGTCGTGGCGCACCTGGAGCTGCCACCACTGGGCGAGGTCGAGGTCGCCGAGGCGGAAGTGTTTGAAGCGGAGCTTCCGCGGGTCCAGCGTCGCGAGCTTCTCGATGGACTGGCGGCTGCGCTGCCGCGTCGCCTTCATCGTGACGATGAGGTCGGCGATGGGCTTGCCGGCCGTCGGCCACACCACCTGGGGCGCGTTGGCCTCGCCCGGCGGATCGGGCGGTAGCGGTACCAGCGCCGCCAGGTCTGCCGGCCACGGCGCGAGCGCGCCCGCCGCCTCGGACTCCTTCGTGAGCTTCGTCGTCAGCTTGCCGGTCGCGATCTCGGCGATCGTCAGGTGGTCGACGATCTCGCCGACCGACCAGTCCTTGGCGCCCGGCTTCCAGTCCGCCTGACGCTGCGAGAGCCCTTCCGCCTCGCGGAGGACCTCGGCGCGCACTCTCTCGAGCGCGTTCCACAGCGTCTCGACGGGTTTCGGCAGGCTCATCGGGGACTCCTCCGGCACGGGTGATGGACTTCGCACGAAGTATACTCCAGGCCGCGCGCGCTACTTCGACGCGAGCACCATCGGCCCGGCGGGCGCCTGGACGCCGTCCTCGGGCTCGAGCGTCACCGCGAAGACCTTCACGGGCTTGCCGTCGTCCACCGGAGCGATGCGGTGGCTCCCCCGCCCCTGCGCGTCCACGCGGAACACGCCGGCCGGCCGCGGCGCCGCATCGCCGATCGTCCACAGCTCGTACGCCTTGCCCGGCGGCAGCGGCGGCAGGTTCGCCACGAAGACGTGGCCGCCGGCCTTCGGGTGCCAGATCACGCGGCCCGTCGCCGCGGGGCTGGGCCCGAGCCCGCGGAGCGCCACGACCTGCGTCACCGGGTCGCGCAGGAGCTCTGCCGCGCTCCGGTACGGGGCGAGCTCGTCGTTCAGCGCGGCGATGTCCCGCTGGAGCTCTCGGCGTTGCGCCGCGCTCTCGCGCGCCATCTGCCCGAGCTGCGCCTCATAGCGCACGGCGACGAACGCGCCGGTGAACCACGCGCTGACGACGACCGCCGCGGCCGTCGCGACGGCCCACCGGAGCCGGCCGCGCCGCGCCCGCTCGGGGCGTGCCGCGGGGGCCCCGATGCGGTCGAGGAGCGCCTCCTTCACCTCGGGCGGCGGCACCACGGGCGGCGCCGAGGGCGCCAGCGCCGCCAGCGTGGCCGCGTGCTGGGCGAGCGCCGCCGCGCACCGGGCGCAGCCTGGGGCGAGGTGCGCCTCGAACTCGCGGCGCTCCTCGCCGTCGAGGGCGCCGAGCGCGTAGACGGCCGCCAGCGTGTCGAAGGGCTCGTGGCGCTGGTTCATAGGGGTTGCACGATCTCGCGGAGCCGTTCGAGCCCGAGCCGGATGCGCGTCTTCACCGTGCCGAGCGGCTGCTTGAGCCGCTCCGCGATCTCCGTTTGCGTGAGCCCGCCGTAGTAGGCGAGCTCGATCACGTCGCGCTGCGCCTCGGGCAGCCGGTCGAGCGCGCTTCGGAGGACCCCGCGCTCCTCCGCGCGCACCGCCGCGTCGCCGGCCGGGTCATCGGGCGCGGCCGCGAGGGTCTCGTCCACGGCGGCCACGAACATCTCACCCCGCCGGCGACGCGCGCGTACCCGATCGATGGCGCGGCTCCGCGCCCGTGTCACCATCCATGCCTCGGGGCTGCCCCGTCCGGGATCGTAACCGGCCGCACCCCGCCACGCCTCCCAGAACACCTCCTGAAGCACGTCGGCCGCTTCCGCGCGCTCGCGCACGATCTTGAGGATGAGCGGGAACACCAGCGGGGCATAGCGGTCGTAGAACCGGGCGAACGCCTCCCGGTCTCCGGTCGCCATCCCCTTGATGAGATCCGCCCCCGAGTTCGCCATGCCCGAACGACAATCTGTCATGACTACGGCCGAGATCCAAACTCGGATCTTCCGCGTAGTACCGGACGAGGTCTGACCCTCAACCACACGACGGGAGGTCCAACGATGAGACGGCTCATTCTCGGGGTCGCAGGGCTAGCGCTCCTCGCGGCGGCGGGCTGCGCGAGCATGGACGACAAGATGTCGATGGAGAAGACGTCGCTGTACCAGCGGCTGGGCGGCAAGGACGCCATCACCGCGGTCGTCGACGACTTCATCGGCAACGTGGCGGCGGACGGCCGCATCAACCAGCGCTTCCAGGGCGTTAACATCCCGCGGCTCAAGGGCATGCTGGTGGACCAGATCTGCGAGGCGACGGGCGGGCCCTGCAAGTACGCGGGCCGGAGCATGCTCGACGCTCACCACGGCATGAACATCACCGACGGCGAGTTCGGCGCGCTGGTCGACGACCTCGTCAAGACGCTCGACAAGTTCAAGGTGCCCGCACGAGAGAAAGGCGAGCTGCTCGGCGCCCTCGGCGGCATGAAGGGTCAGATCGTCGGCAAGTAGCCGCGCCCGCGGGCGCCGGTTCGTCGACCGCTCCCTCTCGGCGCGCGGCGGCTGAGCCCGGGGTGGTATTCTCGGCGTCATCGAGAACATCTTCGCGAACCTGCCCGCCTCGCTCCCGGAGGAGCTCGTCGAAGTGCTGGTGCGGACCCCGCACCTCCGGCTCGCGCGGATCGTCTCGATCGGCCACGCGACGCCGGCCGGGCGCTGGGACGACCAGGACCGTGACGAGTGGGTCCTGCTGCTGCGCGGGCGCGCCGGGCTCCTCTTCGAGGGCGACGCCGCGGCGGTGGCGCTCCGGCCCGGCGATCACTGCCTGATCCCGGCGCACCGGCGCCACCGCGTCGAGTGGACCGACGTCGCCGAGCCCACCGTGTGGCTCGCTCTCCATTTCTGAAGTGCTCGTCAGATCGACCTTCCGGTATTCCGCGAGATCCCCGAGCGCCGGGCCGACCGCGTCGTGACGGCGGGCGAGGAGGTCTCCGGGCGGCAGCAGCAGTAGCCGGGTTACCCGGGCGTCGGAACACCAACGGCCCAGACGTAGCCGTCGGCATCCTCCACCATCACCTCGCGCCAGCCGTGGCCCTTGGTCGTGACGGGCTGGACGACCGACGCGCCGGCCGCCCGCGCGTGCCGTTCGACGGCGTCGGGATCCACGCGGAACAGGCGGAGCTCGGCGCCGAGCCCGCGGCGCTCACCGCGCGTGAGCGGCGCGTGCCACGGGTGCTTGTCGTAGGCGTGGTCGGCGTGGAGCATCAGCTCGACGCCACTCACGGCGACGGCGGCGAAGTCGGGGTCGGCGTAGTGGATCGTCGCGTCGAGCACCTTCGTGTAGAACCGCGCGTGCGCTTCTTCACCTCACCGAGGCCGCGGTTTCCGCGACGCGAACGGCGACCACCCGACTGCCTTCGGCCGCGGCTTTCTCACGCCCACCATCAGCTCGTAGTCCACGGTGGCGTCCGGGTCGGGATTGAAGATCCCGACCCAGGCACCGGTCTGTTCCCGGCCGAGGTCCGGGAGGGACACGCCCTCCGGCGGCAGTCTCCGAGGCTCCGAACGCACCAGGAGGCTCGTCTTCAAGAAGACGTACCACGCCTCATCGGACGGCCGGCCGCCGGCCGTGAGCTTGAGCTCGACATCACGCAGGGTCTTCAGCTCGCCCTGCTTCACGTAGAAGAACCGCGTCGTCAGCGGCGGCACCGCCAGCGTGAAGGCGTGGTCGGCGTTGCGCTCGTCCGCGTCGGTCAGGCGCGCCACCCGCTCCTGCGTGTCGCCGAGGGCGCGCGTCGGCCGCGTGATCACGAGCGTCTCGTGCTCGTGTTCGACCACGCCCCCGTCGGCCCAGACGCCCGGGTTCGGAATCGCGATGCCGACGATATCGCGCACCATCGCGACGTAGGTCTCGCGCAGCCGGCCGTCGTTCACGAGCAGCCGGTAGAGGTTCGGGCCGAGCGCGTCCGGGTGCACCGAGCCCCCGGTCGCGGCGATCGCCCGTTCCAGGACCGTCCGCATGAACGTCGGCGACTCGTTCTCCACGTGCTCGAGGAGAAGGAAGTAACCGCCGGCCAGCCGCCCCTCGTCGTACTCCGCGCTCTCCCGGAGGGGCACGCTCAGCAGGTACGGATATTTCGCGAGCTCGGCACGGAGGGCATGGGCCCAGTCCACGCCCGACAGCTTCCACTGGTACCAGACCGCGTACGCGCCGGCCCACCAGCGGACGCCCTCGGCGCGCGGGTCGGAGGGCGGGAGGGGCCGGGCGGCCGAGGCGCGCGGGCCGATAGAAGCCTCCGGCTTCGTCGCCTCGTGCCCGTGGCCGGGCCGTCCCGCGGGCCCGCCGGCGAGCCGGCCTCGGGCCACGGCGGTTACGATCTGCCGGCCGAACGCGCGGGTCACGTCGGCCTCGAGCGCCGTCCAGCGATCCTCCTTGAGGCTGTCCCGTTCGGTCACGAGGGCGACGAGGTGCGCGAATGGGAGGATCGCCTCCTGGACCTGCTTCACGCGGTAGCCCTGGTGCTCGGAGAGCGCGCGAGAGAACGTCAGCCGGAGCTCGCTGGCCTTCGCCTGGCACTCGAGAAGCGGGCGGAACGTCGGATCGTCCAGGTGCGTCACGGCGAGCACCCGGTTCAGCACCGCGAGCGCGCGCTGAACGGCGGCCGTGAGCGCCGCGATGTCTTCTGCTTCGCCGGCGGGCGCCGCCTCCCCGCCAGCCGGCGCGGCCACGGTGGGCGAGCGCCAGATTACTTCGCTGAGCCGTTTGGCCTCGGTGAAGCCCTTGAGCTCGTGGAGCCCGCGGTCCATGTAGTCGATCGATTCGATCCGGCCGGCCACGTCCCGCGTCGTCTCGGCGATGAGGACCTGACCGGGGCCGGCCGCCGCGCAGATGCGCGCGGCCAAGTTCACCGTGCTCCCGAAGTAATCTCCGGCTTCCTGGATCGGCTCTCCGGTGTTGACGCCGATACCCACCGCGATCCGGGGGCCGGACTGGTTCCGATTCACCCCGGCGATGGCGCGCTGGGTCATGACCGCACACAGGATGGCGCCTCGGGCCGTCGGGAAGGCGACCATGAAGCTGTCGCCCTGCGTCTTGACGACCGCCCCGCCGAACGCCTCGATCTGCTTGCGAACGATGGCGTTGTGCTCTTGGAGGATCCGGTAGGCCGCCTCGTCCCCGTACTGCTCCGTGTAGTCCGTGAACCCCCGGATGTCGCTGAAGAGAATGGTGACGGTGCCTCCGATCGGCATCGGGGCCCCGGGCGCGGCTTGCGGGCTCTTGACGTCTCCCTGAGGGTCTAGTTCCATCGGGTGACGTGAGAATAGTAGCCGAAGCTGGACAAAAACGACGCGGCTTCTAACGCCGGACGACCCGCCGGGCTTTCAGCTCGTAGCGCGGCAGGCTGCGCGGCGGCACCGCACGCACCTCCAGCCGGATGCCGAGCCCGACGCGGAGGGCCTCCTGGACGCCGGGAACGCTGCCCTCGTCGCCAGCCTCGACCAGCACCCGGACCTCGTCGAGCTCGCCGGCGCGGAAGACCTCGATCTGGAACTCGTCCACTGCGGGGAAGCGCCGGACGATCCCCTCGATCGCCGCGGGGAACACGTTCACGCCGCGCACGATCAGCATGTCGTCGAGACGCCCGAGGATGCCGCCCTCGAGGCGCGCGAACGTGCGGCCGCACGCGCACGGCGTCTGCGCGAGCCGCACGCGGTCGCCGGTGCGGTAGCGGACGGCGGGCGAGCCCACGCGGCCGAGGTTCGTGAGCACGAGCTCCCCGTCGCGCGCGGGCGCGCCCGTCCGAGGGTCCACCACCTCGGCGATGAACTCCGACTCGTTGACGTGGAGCCCCGCCTGCTCGGCGCACTCGTAGCCGTAGGCGCCCACCTCCGTCATGCCGGCGTGGTCGATGGCGCGCGCGCCCCAGCCCTCCCCGAGGCGCGCGCGCACCGCGGGGATCCCGGCGCCGGGCTCCCCCGCGTGCACCGTGAGCCTCACCGGTCCCTTGGACAGCTCCAGGCCGCGCCCGCGCCCGACCTCGAGCAGGTGGAGGGCGTAGGACGGCGTGCAGACGAGCACCGTGACGCCGAGCGCCTCCATCGAGGCCAGGCGCGTGGGCGAGTCCTGGCCGCCGCCAGGAATCGCCAGCGCGCCGAGCGCCCGTGCGCCCTCGAAGCCGGCCCAGAAGCCGATGAAGAGGCCGAACGAGAACGGGAAGAAGACGCGGTCCGCCGGCGTCACGCCGGCGCCGCGCAGGACGAAGCCCCAGCAGCGCGCCCACCAGTCCCACGACTCCTGGGTCTCGAGCCAGCGGATGGGCTGGCCGCTCGTCCCCGACGTCTGGTGGAGGCGGACGTAGCGCTCGAGCGGATACGTGAGGTTGGTGCCGAACGGCGGGCGCGCGGCCTGGTCCTCGACGAGCTCCGCCTTGCGCGTGAAGGGCAGGCGGCGGAAATCGTCCCAGCCGCGGAGGTCGGCGGCGGAGGCCAGGCCCGCGGCGCGCCACTTCGCGCTCACGAACGGGTTCGCGGCGAGCAGGTCGCGCGCCATGGCGTGGAAGCGGCGCCACTGGTGCTCGTGGAG
>JBGPIS010000085.1:0-8263 GCA_041484965.1 Methylomirabilia bacterium | reverse complement strand
GGCGCCGCCGGCCGGGCGCACGGGCGCCGCCGCGAAATCGGAAGGCCGCTGCGCCCGCTCGGTCGAGACGATGACCCAGCGGCCGACGATCGGGTCCTTGCGGAGCTCGGGCATCGGCGCTACCGGTCCTCGCGCGTGAGCGGCCGCTCGAGCAGGGATGCCAGCGCGGCGGCCGGGGGCTTCCCCTCGAACAACGCGGCCCCGACCTCCTGGCAGATCGGCATGGCGACGGCGTGTTGTCTGGCGAGCGCGAGGGCGGAGGTCACGGTGCGCGCGCCCTCGGCGATCATGCGCGTCTCGCGCTCCACGGCGGCCGCCGTCTCGCCGCGCGCCAGCGCCATGCCGAGCTGGCGGTTGCGCGAGAGCGTGCCCGTGCACGTGAGGACCAGGTCGCCGAGGCCGGCGAGCCCCGCAAACGTGGCCGGCGTCGCCCCGAGCGCGACGCCGAGTCGCGTCATCTCGGCGAGCCCGCGCGTGATCAGCGCCGCGCGAGCGTTCTCGCCGAGCCCGAGGCCGTCGGCGATGCCAGTCGCGATCGCCATGACGTTCTTGAGCGCGCCGCCCGTTTCGACACCGACGACGTCCCGGTTCGCATACAGCCTGAATTCGCGCGCGCCGAGCTGCCGCTGGAGCGCGGCGGCCAGCGTGTCGTCCCGCGAGGCAATCACCGCGGCCGTGGGCCGGCCGAGCGCGACCTCGCGCGCGAAGGTCGGCCCCGACAGTGCGGCCACGCGGGCGCCGGGGAGCTGCTCGGCGATGACCTCGCTCATCCGGAGGTGGCGCACGGGATCGAGGCCCTTCGTGGCCGTCACGATCGGCACGTCCTCGGGCACCGGGCCCACCGCTTTCAGCGTGGCGGCGAAGAACTCGGACGGCACCGCCATGATGACGAGGGCCGCGCCCCGCACCGCCTCGCGGGGATCGGTCGTCGCCTCGACCTCGGGCGGGACGTCCACGTCGGCGAGGTACCACGGGCTCCGGCGCCGCGTGCGGATCCCCTCGACCACCTCGGGCTCGCGCGCCCAGAGCCGGACGCGGCCCGTGCTCCGCGCGAGGTGGATGGCCAGCGCCGTCCCCCAGCTCCCGCCGCCGACAATGGCGATCACAGGTGGCCTGCCCCAGGTGCGTGTGGCGTCATTGCAGCGAGGTCCGCGAGCCCGGCGTGCACCACAGGTGGCCTGCTCCAGGTACGCGTGGCGTCATTGCAGCGAGGTCCGCGAGCCCGGCGTGCACCACAGGTGGCCTGCCCCAGGTGCGCGTGGCGTCATTGCAGCGAGGTCCGCGAGCCCGACTCGACCGAGGGTGGCCTGATCAAGGTGCGGCCTGGTTCCGTCGTTTGCCGAGGCGACGCTCCTCGCCCGCGAGCAGGCGCGCGATGTTCTCGTGGTGGCGCGCGATGATCAGGACCGCCGCCACGAGCGCCGCGAGCGTCAGCGGCGCAGGGTAGCCGAGCAGCAGCGCGCCCAGCGGCACGCACGCCGCGCCCAGGATGGAGCCGAGCGACACGTAGCGCGTCGTGAGGGCGACGGCGAGCCAGACGGGCACGGCGGGCAGCACGGCCAGCGGCACGATTCGCAAGAGCGCGCCGAGCCCCGTCGCCACCCCCTTGCCGCCGCGGAAACCCAGGAACACCGTCCAGCAATTGCCGACGATCGCCACGATCACGCACGCCGCCGTTACGCCGAGGTCGCCAGCGATGGCCGCTCCCGCGGCGACCGCGGCGTAGCCCTTGACGATGTCGAGGACGAGCGTCAAGAGGGCGGGGACCCAGCCGGCCGTGCGGAGCACGTTCGTGGCGCCGATGGTGCCGCTGCCGTGCCGGCGGACGTCGCCGATGCCGAACGCCCATCCGACCAGAAAGCCGATCGGCACCGCGCCGATGACATAGGCGGCGGCGATGGCGAGCGCGCCGCTCACGACCAGCGTTCTTCGCCCGGCACGATCGCCCGATAGTCCGCCTTCCGGAAGAAGCGATAGAAGTAGTCGACCGCCGAGATCACGGTGAGGCCGAGCGCCACCCACAGGACGACCGCGGCGGCGACGTGGAAGCCGGGCGGGTCGAATCCCTTCTCGACGATCAGCATCGTGATCGCCACGTACTGGCTCACCGTCTTCCACTTCGCGAGGCGCGAGGCGGGTACGATGACGCCGACCGAGGCCGCGGCGGCGCGGAGCCCGGTCACCGCGAGCTCGCGCCCGACGATCACGACGACGATCCACGCGTCGAGCTTGTCGATCGCGAGAAGCGACACGAGCGCCGAGGCGACGAGGAGCTTATCGGCGATGGGGTCGAGCAGTGTGCCGAGCGTCGTCACCTGGTTGCGACGGCGTGCGACCGCACCGTCCGCCCAGTCGGTGATGGAGGCCAGGATGAAGATGGCGGCGGCGATCAGCGCGTGCACCCGGGACGATGAGATCAAGAACACGATCAAGAGCGGCACCGCGATGATCCGGGTGAGCGTGAGACCGATCGGTAGGTTCACGTTGAGAATACCTCGCCGCGATGACTGGGCTCCGCCATTATCAGCGCCGCGCAACGACCTTGTCAACGTTCGGCAGATAGAGCGGCACCAGCGCCGTCGTGTCGAGGGTAAGGCACGCGGCGACGTCGCCGCCGCGCCCCGACGCCTCGAGGTGGCGCGCCCACGGCGCGTCGGCCCCGAGCCGCCCGATGTCCTCGGCGTAGCGGCGCCCCTCGGCCATCGCCTCGAGCGCGGCCGGGGTCGCCTGCGCCGCGGGCGCCCTGATGAGAACGCGCTCGACGAGGAGCCCGGCGCACACGTGGTCCTCGGGCGAGCGCCGGCCGCGCTCGCCCGCGCAGACCACCACGACGTCGCGCCCACCGTCCGCCGCCCAGCGGGCGGCGGCGCTCAGGTTGACGAACGCGGCGACGCCGATCGCGTGGGCGTCACGCGCCGCCAGAAGCGCCCGCGTGCCGTTACTCGTCGTGAGGACCACTATCTTGCCGCCAACCCGGGTGGGCGCGACCTCGAGCGGCGAGTTGCCGAGGTCGAACCCGGGGATGCGCTCGCCGCGTCGTTCGCCCGCGAGCAGCGCACCGTTCACGTCCGGTGCCGACGCGCGGCGCCGGGCTTCCGCCGCGTCGGCCACGGGGATGATCCCGGCGCAGCCGTTCGAGAGCGCGGCGATCATCGTGGTGGACGCGCGGAGCACGTCGACGATGAGCACGGTCGCGCCGCCGAGCCGGCCCGGGGCGACCGCGTCGGCGGTGAGCACGACGTCGACGCGCACGGCTCAGGGGCGGTCGCGACGGGCGCGGATCTTGAGCCGGAGGGCGTTGAGGCTGATGAATCCCTCCGCGTCCTGCTGCCGGTAGACGGTATCGGCCTCGAAGGTGGCGAAGTCCGTGCGGTAGAGGGACCGCGGCGAGCGGCGGCCCGTGACGGTGGCGTTGCCCTTGTAGAGTCTGAGCCGCACCGTGCCGGTGACGTCGCGCTGGCACTCGTCCATGAGCGTCTGGAGCAGCGTCCGCTCCGGAGAGAACCAGAAGCCGTAGTAGATCATCTCCGCGTACCGGGGGATCAGCGAGTCGCGCAGGTGGAGCACCTCGCGGTCGAGCGTCAGCGACTCCAGCGCCCGCCGCGCGGTGTGGAGGATCGTGCCGCCCGGCGTCTCGTAGACGCCGCGCGACTTCTTCCCGACGTAGCGGTTCTCGACGAGGTCCACGCGGCCGATGCCGTGCTCGCCGCCGAGCCGATTGAGGCGCGTCAGCAGCGCGACCGGCCCGAGGCGCTCGCCGTCCACCGCGACGGGGTCGCCCGCCTCGAACTCGAGCTCGACGTGGACCGGCACGTCGGGTGCCGCCTCCGGGTCGTTGGTGAGCTGGAACATCTTCACCGGCGGCTCGGTCCACGGGTCCTCGAGGATCCCGCCCTCGTACGAGATGTGGAACAGGTTGCGGTCGGTGCTGTACGGCCGCTCGACCGTGACCGGCACCGGGATGTCGTGCCGCCTCGCGAACTCGATCAGGGCCGTCCGCGAGTCGAGCTCCCACTCGCGCCACGGCGCGATCACCCTGAGGTGCGGCGCGAGTGCCGCGTAGGTGAGCTCGAAGCGGACCTGGTCGTTGCCCTTGCCGGTCGCGCCGTGGGCCACGGCATCGGCGCCCTCTTTCGCCGCCACCTCGACCTGAGCCCGGGCGATCAGCGGCCGCGCGATGGACGTCCCGAGGAGGTAGGCGCCCTCGTAGACCGCGTTGGCGCGCAGCATCGGGAAGATGAAGTCGCGCACGAACTCCTCGCGCAGGTCCACGATGTGGACCGCCGAGGCGCCGGTCCGGAGCGCCTTCTCGCGGACCGGCACGAGCTCCTCGCCCTGGCCCAGGTCGGCGCAGAAGGCGACGACCTCGCAGCCGTACCGCTCGATGAGCCAGCGGAGGATGACCGACGTGTCGAGTCCGCCGGAGTACGCGAGGACGACACGCTTGACGCTAGACGTCATCCACCGAGCCTCCGAGGAGGTGCAGGATCACGGCCTTCTGGGCGTGCAGCCGGTTCTCCGCCTGGTCGAGCACGATGGCCCGGGGGCCGTCGAGGACCGCGTCGGTGATCTCCTCGCCTCGGTGCGCCGGCAGGCAGTGCATCACCAGCGCCGAGGGCTTCGCGAAGCTGATGAGCGTCTCGTTGACCTGGTACCGGCCGAACGCCTCCAGCCGCCGCTCGCGCTCGGCCTCCTGCCCCATGCTCGTCCAGACGTCGGTGTAGATCACGTCGGCCCCGGTCGCGGCCTGTCGCGGGTCGTCCGTGACCTCGACCCGTCCGCCGAGGCGCCGCACGGTGGCCTGCACGCGCGCGTCCGGGGTATAGCCCGGGGGGCACGCGGCCACGACCGAGGCGCCCAGCAGCGCGCCCAGGATGAGCACCGAGTGGCAGACGTTGTTGCCGTCGCCGAGCCACGCCAGGCGCATCCCGGCGAAGTCCAGGCCGCGCTCCCACAGCGTGAAGAAGTCGGCGAGCGCTTGGCAGGGATGCTCGAAGTCCGAGAGGCCGTTGATCACGGGCACCGTCGCCTCGCGCGCGAGCGTCGCGACCGTGTCGTGGGCGTACACGCGCGCCGCGATCCCGTCCACCCAGCGCGACAGATTGCGCGCCACGTCGGGCACCGATTCCCGGGTGCCGAGCCCGATCTCGTGCCCCGAGAGGTACACCGCGCGGCCGCCGAGCTGGATGATGCCGACCTCGAACGTCACGCGCGTCCGCAGCGACGGCTTCTCGAAGATCAGCGCGAACGTCCGCCCCGCCAGCGGCGTGCCGCGCCGACCGGCCTTCCAGCGCTGCTTGAGGTCGGCGGCCAGCTGGAAGAGCCCGAGCGCGGCGTCGCGCGTGAGGTCGGCCGACGAGAGGAAGTGGCGCATCACGCCGTGGGCTCGAGCGCCCGGCCGATGATGGCGAGCGCGTGGTCGCAATCCCTCTGCTCCACGATGAGCGGTGGCGCGAGGCGGAGCACCCGCTCGCCCGCGGAGAGCACGAGGAGGCCCGCGTCGCGGCAGCCGTCCACGATGGGGGACGCCGGCCGGTCGAGCTCCATCCCGATGAGGAGTCCGCGGCCCCGCACCTCGCGGATCGCCCCCGTGCTCGTCGCGAACCGCCGGAGCGCGTCCATCAGGTACCGCCCCATCTTCGCGGCGCGCTCGGGGATCTTCTCCTCGATGATCGTCCGAAGCGTCGCCAGCGCGACGGAGCTGACGAAGGGCGTCCCGCCGAACGTCGAGCCGTGGGTGCCGGGCCCGAGGGAGCGCGCGACCTCGTCACGCGTCAGCATCGCGCCGATCGGCACGCCGTTGGCGAGCGCCTTGGCGAGCGTCATGACGTCGGGCTCGATCCCGGCGTGCTCGTACGCCCAGAGCCTGCCCGTCCGGCCGACACCGGTCTGGATCTCGTCGAGGATCAGGAGCGCGCCGCTCTCGTCGCAGAGCTTGCGGAGCCCCGGCAGGTAGTCGTCGTCGGGAACGTTCACGCCCCCCTCGCCCTGGATCGGCTCGACGAGGATCGCGGCCGTCCGGCTGTCCACGGCGCGCGCCATCGCTCGGAGGTCGTTGTAGGGCACGTGCTTGAAGCCGGGGACGAGGGGTTCGAAGCCGTGCTGGTATTTCTCCTGGCCGGTCGCGGTCAGGGTTGCGAGGGTCCGGCCGTGGAACGAGTTGCGCGTGGCGATGATCTCGTAGCGGTCGGACGCGTACCGCTCCTTGGCGTACTTGCGCGCGAGCTTGAGCGCGGCCTCGTTCGCCTCCGCGCCCGAGTTGCAGAAGAACACGCGCTCGGCGAACGAGTGGTCGCAGAGGAGCTTCGCCAGGTGGATCTGGGGGGCCGTGTGATAGAGGTTCGACACGTGCAACAGCGTCGCCGCCGCCTCGCGGATGGCTCCGGTCACGCGCGGGTGGCAATGGCCGAGCGCGGCCACGGCGAGCCCCGAGCCGAAGTCGAGATACTCCTTGCCGTCGGAGTCCCACACGCGCACGCCGTCGCCGCGGACGAGGCAGATCGGGGCCCGCCCGTAGTTCGGGGTGTGGTACTTCGCCGACCACTCGAGGAGCTGCTTGGTGTCCATGGCTCGGCCGTCCTTCCCTAGAGAACGATCTCGGTCCCGACCCCTTCGCGCGTGAAGAGCTCGAGCAGGATCGCGTGGGGCACCCGTCCATCGATGATGTGCGCCTTCGCCGTACCGCCCTCGAGGGCCCGCAGCGACGACTCGACCTTCGGGAGCATCCCGCCGTCGATGACGCCGGCGCCCATGAGCCGCTCGGCCTCCTTGCGGCTGAGCGTCGACACGAGCCGCCCGCTGGAGTCGAGGATCCCCTGGACGTCGGTCAGGTGGATGAGCTTCTCGGCGCCGAGCGCCGCCGCGACCTCGCCGGCGACCAGGTCGGCGTTGATGTTGTACGTCTCGCCCGCGCTCCCGACGCCGACCGGCGCGATCACGGGGATGAAGCCGTTGTCCTCGAGGAGCCGGATCGGCTCGGTGTTCACCGCCTCGACCTCGCCCACGAGGCCGAGGTCCACCTCCTCGCCGCTCGAGAGCCGGTGCGCCCGCCGGCGCGCCCGGAGGAGGCCGGCGTCCTTGCCGCTGAGCCCCACGGCCTTGCCGCCGTGGTGATTGATCAGACCGACGATCGCCTGGTTGATCTTGCCGACGAGCACCATCTCGACGATCTCGACCGTCTCCTCGTCCGTGACCCGCATACCGCCCACGAAGCGCGGCTCCTTGCCGAGCCGCTTCATGAGCGCGCCGATCTGCGGGCCGCCGCCGTGGACAATGACCGGGTTGATCCCGACGAGGCGCAGGAGGATGACGTCGAGGGCAAACGGCTCCTTCAGGTCCGCGCGGTCCATCGCGGCGCCGCCGTACTTGATGACCACGGTCTTGCCGCGAAACTCCCGGATGTACGGGAGCGCCTCCAGCAGGACCTCGGCCCGCCGGTTCTCGATCATCGGCGCGCCTCGCCCGCGGCTGCGGCTCGCACGGCCATGCTCACAGGATGTACCTCGAGAGGTCCTGGTCGCGGATGATGTCGCCCAGCCGCTCGTGGACGTAGCCGGCGTCGAGCGTGAGCTCCTTGCCGGGCATGCCGGGGGCGTTGAAGGAGATCTCCTCGAGGACCTTCTCCATGATCGTGTACAGGCGCCGCGCGCCGATGTTCTCCGTGCTCGCGTTCACCTTCATCGCGATCTCCGCCACCGCCTCCACCGCGTCCGGCGTGAACCGGAGCGTCACCTGCTCGGTCTTCAGGAGCTCCACGTACTGTCTGATCAGGGCGTTTTGAGGTTCCGTCAGAATGCGGACGAAATCCTCCCGCGTCAAGGGGTCGAGCTCGACCCGGATCGGGAAGCGTCCCTGGAGCTCCGGGATGAGGTCCGACGGCCTGGCGACGTGGAAGGCGCCGGCCGCGATGAAGAGGACGTGGTCGGTCCGGACGACCCCGTACTTGGTCGTCACCGACGAGCCCTCGACGATGGGGAGAAGGTCGCGCTGGACCCCCTCGCGCGAGACGTCGGGGCCGTGGCCCCCTTCCCGCCCGGCGATCTTGTCCAGCTCGTCGAGGAACACGATGCCGGAGTTCTCGGCCCGCCGGATCGCCTGCGCGACGACCTCCTCCATGTCGACCAGCTTCTGGGCCTCCTCCTGGGCGAGGATGCGCCGCGCCTCGGCGATCCTGACCCGCCGGCGCTTGGTGCGCGTCGGCATGAGGTTCGACAGCATGTCCTTCAGGTTGATGCCCATCTCCTCCATGCCCTGGCCGGAGAGG
>JBGPIS010000084.1:0-8292 GCA_041484965.1 Methylomirabilia bacterium | reverse complement strand
ACCAGACGGCGTAGCATGCCACATTTCGACGGCGGCCGTCGGCCTAGTTCCGAGGACCGTGACCCGGACCCGCCAGCCGGCGCGCGCCAGGGAGTAGGCCGAAGAGATCCCGACGACGCCCGCGACGACGACGCCCGCGCGGTCCGAGCTCACGCCCGGCTCAGCGCGCGGCGCGAGCGTCGAGCCGCGTGCTCTGGTAGGTGGCGCCTTCCCCGAAATCGCTGTAGCGGTCCCCACAGAGCATGTTGATCGTGCCGGCGAGCGACTCCCCCACCGGCCGCTGCCCCGGCACGAACGCCACGCCCGGCGGCGCCTCGTCGTTCACCCGCAGCACGAAGGTCACCGCGCCGCGCTCGTTGTGGAGCTCGACGGCGTCGCCGTCGCGAAGGCCGCGCGCCGCCGCGTCGTCGGGATGGAGGACACACACGGGTGGCCCCTGCCGCGCGCGGAGCGACGCCACGCCCGAGTAGGTGGTGTGGGCCTGGTAGTAACCCGGTGCCGTCAGGAGCTTGAGCGGCCAGCGGCGAGCCTCGGCTTCCTCGACGGGATCGGGCGCCCAGTCCGGCATCGCGGGCAGGCCCTGGGACGAGAGCGTCTCCGAGTAGAATTCGAGCTTCCCCGACGGCGTCGCGAAGCGCTGGCGGCCGGCAGACGGGGCGAGCTTCAGCGGCCCCGACACGCGCACAGTGTCGAGGTTGACCGTGGCGGCGGGACCCGTTGCGCCGCGGAACAACTCGCGCACGAGCCCGTCGGTGTCCATGGAGAACACGGCGTCGGCGAGGCCGAGGCGCCGCGCCAGCTCTTGGGCGAGCCGCGCGTTCGACCATGCCTCGCCCTGTGGCGGGACGACGCGGTTGGCGAACTGGAGGTAGTACGTCCCGTACGAGCGGTAGACGTCCTCGGTCTCGAGATACGTGGCGGCGGGCAGCACGATGTCGGCGTAGCGCGCCGTGTCCGAGACGAACGGGTCGTGAACGACGGTGAAGAGATCGTCGCGCGACAGCCCGCGCCGGACCGCGCCGGCGTCGGGGCACGTGACCGCGGGGTTGTTGGCGGCGACGAACAGCGCCCGGAGCGGCGGGTCCTTCAGATTCAGCAGCGCCTCGCCGAGTCGCGAGTGGTTCACGACGCGCGTCCGCGCGGGGCCCGAGGGCCGGCGGATGGCGCCGCTGTCGATCCCGAAGCTCGCGGCCGTCATGAGCAAGGCGCCCCCGCCCAGACGGTGATACGCGCCCACCACGCCGGGCAGCAGCGCGACGGCGCGGATCGCCTGGCCGCCCTGCGCGCAGCGTGACATCCCCTCGCCGAGGCGGATGAACGGCGCCCGGGCCCGGCCGTACATGTGCGCGAGCCGCTCGAGATCCGCCGTGGACACGCCGGTGATCGCGGACACGCTCGCGGGGTCGAACCGCGGGAGTACGTCCCGCTCCAGGCGATCGAACCCCAGCGTCTGCCGCGCGATGTAGTCGCGATCGCAGAGGCCGTCGCGCACCAGGACGTGCATGACGCCGAGGGCGAGCGCCGCGTCCGTGCCGACGTTCACCCGAAGATGCCAGTCCGCGCGCGCGGCGGTACGGCTGCGGCGCGGCTCAATGACGACGACCCTGGCGCCGGCCCGCCGCGCCGTCTCCACGAGCGGCCAGAAGTGGACGTTCGTCGTCAGGAGGTCCGCGCCCCAGGCGATCACCAGATCGGCGTGGACGACGCTCTCCGGATCGGCGCCGCCAACGCTGCCGCAGGCCGCGTCCCAGCCGGCTTCCGCGCACGTGTCGCACACCGTCCCCGCCCGCAGGCGCGTGCTACCCAGCGCGTGGAACAGGCCAAGGAGCAGGCCGCGGTTGAGCTGGCCCTGGTGCGCGCTGTAGGCGTAGCCGAGGAGGGCAAGCGGGCCAGCCTCTCGGATGATGCGTCGCCAGCGACTGACGATCTCGTCGAGCGCCTCGGCCCACGAGATCGGCACGAACCGCCCCTCGCCCTTCGAGCCGGTGCGCTTGAGCGGTTGTCGCACGCGCTGTGGCGAGTACAGCAATTCATGGTCGCGGCTGACCTTGGCGCAGAGGAAACCCGCGGTCATCGGATTGGCCGGATCGCCCTGGAGCCTCACGAGGCGGCCGTTCTCGAGGTGCGCGAGCAGCGAGCACTGGTCGGGGCAGTCGTGGGCGCACACCGCCCGGATCGTCTGGATCACCGAGGAGACCCGCGTGTCGGACGAGCCGCCGTCAGCCGCGGCCGCCGCCCGTGACCTTGTGCGCCGTCATGGCTTCTCCCCTCTCGCAAGCCGCGCCTCGATGTCGTCGAAACAGGGCAGCACGTCCGCGATCGTGTCGACGACATAATGCGCGCCGGCCATGCGCATCCGGTCGTAGGCGCGCCGGCGGCGCGCCTGCTGCTCGTCCGCCGGCAGCGCG
The DNA here is from genome assembly GCA_041484965.1 of Methylomirabilia bacterium. GTDB lineage: Bacteria > Methylomirabilota > Methylomirabilia > Rokubacteriales > CSP1-6 > JBGPIS01. Next base: position 5,884 of record JBGPIS010000084.1, on the reverse strand, counting down.
TTCCAGTCCTTGAGGGGAAGGCCGATCTCGTTGCCGCTGATCGCCAGGCCGATCGTCCACATGCCCGCGTTGAGCCCCTCCTCGATCCCGGGGATCGTGTCGTCGATCTTCACGCACCCCTCTACGGGCGATACCTGGAGGTTGATCACGTTCTGCAGGCACATGTACGGGTACGGGCGCCCCGCGGGCACGTCGGACGCGCACACGGTCGAGTCCGGCTCGTAGCCCTGCTTCTTCGCGTCGCGGAGGTTGATCTCCATCATGGCGCTGAGGTAGCCGGTGGTCGAGCCGATCTTCATCCCGCGCGCCCGCAGCGCGCGCACGACGTCGAGCGCGCCGGGGATCAGCTCGGAGTATTCCGACAGGCACTCGAGCTGGAGCGGCACGAAGTCGGCGAACATACGGTCCACGTCCTTCTCATCGGGCGGCCGGCCGTGCTTCGTCTCCCAGCGGGCCCGGACCGCGGGGATCTGCGTGAGCCTCTCGATGTGCACCCGCTTGTGGGCGCCCATGGGCACCCGCGCCTCGTCCATGGTGATCGGCACGCCGGCGCGCTCGAACACCGTGACGAAGACGACGGCCGGCGCCATGCAGCCGAAGTCCATCGTCGTGCCCGCCCAGTCGAGCAGCGCCGCCTGGACCTTCCCGCGATACGTCCGGTGATACGCGAAGCTCATCGCGCGGCTCCCTTCTCGCGCCCCAGCAGCTTCGCGAGCGATGCGGGGCGGTCCCGTCCTTCGCGGTACGGACGCTCGAACATCCTGCGCACCGAGGCGCGCCCGGCGTGCTCGCCGTAGAAGAGGGGTGCGCGCTCCGCTTCAGCGACGCTCATGCCGGGAGCCTAGCACGGGACGCTACTCCCGCGATCCGGCCCGGAGTGTCCGGAGGTGCGCGTCGAACGGCCCGGAGATGCGGAGCACCTCGTTGAACTGGAACGCGCCGCGTCGGATGACGACGACGAAGAGGTCGCCGGCGATGCCTGCCCGGCGTGTCTCCGGAGTGACCGGCGCGAAGCCGAGCCCCCGTGGGGCGTCGCCGTCCGTGAAGCTCGCGAACTCGAGCGGCCTGCCGCCAGCGTCGAGGACGAAGATCTTCGCCGCGCGCCGGTCGGCGACAAAGAGATGGCCAGTCGGGCTCGCGCCGAGCGCGGCGGGGATGGGGCCGCGCAGCACCACGCGCGCCGCGCCTCCCGGGCCGACCCTGAGGATCTCGCCCGTCCCCTGCTGCCAGGGCGCCTCGACGGCGCCGTCGCTCGCGACCCAGACGTGATCCCCCTCGCCGGCCGCCACGAGCCGCGGCCGCGCGACGGTGACGTAGCGGGGATCGAGGACGCGGCCCGACGCGTCGAGCTTCACGACGACGCCCGCGGCGCGGTCCGCCACGTAGACGTTGCCGGCGGCGTCGACGGCAGCGCCCTCGGGCTGCGTCAGGAGCGGCGGCGCCCCGGGCGGCGGCGTGCCGCCGGCGAAGAGCTCCGCGCGCCCGTCGAGCAGCCGGTAGACGACGCCGACCCTCCGCTCGCGGTCGAACGTGGTGACGAAGACTTCGCGGCCCGCGCGCACCGTCACGACCTGGGCGTTGGGCAGCGGCGGACCGTGAAAGTAGCGCGACTCGTCGCGCGGTGTCAGGCGGGCGCCGCCGACCGGAATCCGATAGATCGGCCAGAGGTCGTCGGCCTCGCCGCCGAAGTAGCGGCGGCCGGTCCGGGCGAGGTAGAGGGCGCCCGCCTCGTCGAGCGCGAGCGTGGACACGGACGGCACGCCGGGGCCCGAGGCGCCGTCGTAGCCTTCGCCGCTCACGTACACCTGCGCGGTGAAACCCGGCGGGAGCACCAGCTCGGCCCCCGCGACCGCGGGGCCGAGTGCCCACGCGAGGACACCGATCAGACGCAACCTCCTCGGCGCCGAGGGGGTCACGGGCGGTCGACCAGCTCGACGACGTGCAGGCCCGTGTTGGCCCGGTCCGCGAGGTAGACGAAGCCGCGCTCGTCCACCTCGACGTTGTTGGTCTGGATCGCCACCTTGCAGCGCTCGACCGCGCCCGCCTTCACGCAGCGCTTGTCGGTGTTCGCGGTCGTCGCGGGGATGAAGAAGCCGACCTCCTTCGGGGTGAACGGGTCGCGGATGTCCACCGCGCGCACGCCGGCGTTGAAGTAGGCGATGAACACGAGCTTGCCGTAGTAGATCGGCGCGAACGACTCGTTCGACGAGTGCGGGCCGAAGCGGCCTCCGCGGTTGCAGAAGCCGCCGCTCGCTTCGGGCACCTGGAAGGTCGCCACCGGGAACGGCCGGGACGGCGTCGTGATGTCCACCAGAAACGTGAGCTGGCGGATCTCCTGACATTCGTTCCTCAGCGATTCGGAGACGAGCACGACGACGTCGCGCACCGCGCCCTGCGCGTTGCCCGCGAAGCCGGGCACGCGGACGCCGAGCACGGGGAAGCTCGTGTGGCCGCCCCAGTCGGGCGCCATGTCGAGCCGGCCGATCTCGGGATAGCTCAGGTTCTCGCGCGTCGGCGCGAAGGGATCGCGCGACGCGGGGTTTCCCTTCAGGAGCTTGTCGCGATCGACGATCTGCAGCACGCCCTTCGCGCCGGTGCCGTAGGCGAAGTAGACGCGGTCGCGGAAGGCGATGGGCCCGTGGACGCCCGCCGGCGCCTCACCCGACGAACCCGGCTCCTGGCCCGGCAGGCCGAAGTCGCGGATGAACCGCGGACGTCCCGGCTCGCTCAGGTCGAAGATCTTCGTCATCCGGTTCGTGCGCCAGCCCTGGGGCCGGCCGTCCGAGACGAGGTAGGCGACGCCGGTCTCGCACTCCCACCAGTTCTTGTGCGTGCTGTCGAGACCGGTGACGACGGTGGTCAGGAGCGACGGGCGGCGCGGGTCGCTGACGTCCCAGATTTCGTGGGCGAGGTTGCCGAACGTTCTCAAGAGATACGTCTTCGCCGGGTCGCCCTTCGGCAGCCCCTTGCCGTCGCACACGCGCACCATCGCCGCGCCCCCCGCCTCGGCCTCGCCGGGCGCGCCCGGGATGTGATGGAGGTACGCCGGACGACGCGGGTCGGTCACGTCCACGATCGAGGTGCCGTTCAGCTCGTCGCGGCCCGTCAGTGGGTTCGGCTTGAGCCCGCCGTGGTGGCCGATGTAGACGATCCAGCGCTCGCCCTGCTTGTGGACGACGGGCTGGTACGCCGAGCGAGCCTGGAGATCGTGCACACCGACCAGCCGCATGTTGCCGCTCTCGGCCGGCGCCTGCGCGGCGCCCGGCGCGGTGACGACGAGCAGCAGCCCGCACGCGGCGATCGCGCGCCCGCGCGACATCACTCCCGCGTTTCTCCCGGCATCGCCCGTAGGCTGACACACCGCCGGAGGGCTGACAAGACGCCGATCGCGGACGCCATTGAAGAGGCGCCGCGAGATGTGCAGAATGCGGGTCACATGCAGGAGGTCAGCATGGCGTACGACGCGATCCGGGTGAACCGGTCCTGAGGGAGAACACCGTGGGCCTGCTCGACGGGAAGGTGGCGGTGGTGACGGGCGCGGGCAGCGGCATCGGGCGCGCGGTCGCGCTCGGGCTGGCGCGGGCCGGCGCCAGGGTCATCGTCAACGACTACGGCGTGACGGTGGACGGCCGCGACCCGTCGAGCGCCGCGGCGCAGGGCGTGGTCAAGGAGATCGAGGCGGCCGGCGGCCAGGCGGTGGCCAACGCCGGGAGCGTCGCGACGATGGCCGGCGGCCAGGCGCTCGTCGACACCGCGCTCACGCGCTTCGGCGATCTCCACATCGTCGTCTGCTGCGCCGGCATCCTGCGCGAACGGATGATCTTCAACATGACCGAAGAGGAGTGGGACGCGGTCATCGCGGTGCATCTGAAGGGCCACTTCACGGTCATGCGCCCCGCGACGGCCCACATGCGCGAGAAGCGCCGCGGCCGCATCATCACCTTCACCTCCACCGCGGGGCTCGAGGGAAGCCCCGGGCAGCCGAACTATTCGGCGGCCAAGGAGGGCATCGTGGGCCTGACGCGCTCCACGGCGCTCGCCATGGCAAAGTACGGCGTCACCGTGAACTGCATCTCGCCAACCGCCGAGACGCGGATGACGGAGCGGCTCGCCGACAACCGGCGCGCACAGGCGGCGGCGCCGCCCGAGGCGGTGGCCCCCGTCGTCGCGTTCCTCGCGAGCGACCGCGCCGCCCACATCACCGGTCAGGTCATCCACGTGCGCGGCAACCAGGTGAGCCTCTGGTCGCACCCCGCGCCGCTCCGCGCCGTCATGAGCCGCGAGGGCTGGACGCCGGAGGCGCTGGCGGACGTCTACGACGTGGCGCTCGGCCAGGATCGCCTGCGCCGGCTCGACGCGCTCGGCATTCCCTGGCCGCCTGCTCCCCGGAGCTGAGGTATCAGCGCCCCACACCTTCCCGGGTCACCGACGTAACGTCCTGTTTTCCCGCTTCTGTGTGGCGGCACGCCGAATGCACGACAGACGCACGTGATCGTCTGGCCGGGCGTACGCGTTGCCCTCGTCTCGCTCTGGGTCAATCGCATCCGGACGGGGCTCACGATCCTCGGAATCATCATCGGGGTCGGCGCGGTGATCACCATGCTGAGCGTCGGCGCGGGCGCTCAGGCGCGCGTGGCGGAGCAGATCAAGAGCCTCGGCTCCAACCTCATCATCGTCCTCTCGGGCAGCGTCACCTCCGGCGGTCTCCGCCTCGGGGCCGGAACCCAGCTCACGATCGGCGAAGACGATGCCGCGGCCATTCGGCGGGAGGTCGCGAGCGCGCAGGCGGTCGCCCCGGTGGTGCGCGGCGGCGGCCAAGTCGTGTCCGGCAACCTGAACTGGTCGACGCCCGTCTACGGCGTGACGCCGGACTATCTCGAAGCGCGGGACTGGGGCCTGCAGACCGGCCGGTCGTTCGGTCAGGACGACATGGACGCCGCCACCAAGGTGGCCCTGCTGGGTCAGACGGTCGTGCAGATTCTCTTCGGCGAGGCCGATCCGACGGGCCAGGTCATCCGGATCAAGAAGGTCCCGTTCACGGTGATCGGCGTCCTCAATCGCAAGGGCCAGAGCACCCAGGGCGAGGATCAGGACGATGCGATCCTGACCCCGCTCTCGACCGCCAAACGGAAGCTGCTCGGCGTCAGCCAGGCGAATCCCCGCGCCGTCGGCGCGATCCTCGTGAAGGTCCGTGAGCCGGACGTGATGAAGGAAGCGGAGCAGGAGCTCCGGGCCCTCCTGCGGCAAAGACATCACCTCGGGCCGACCCAGGACGACGATTTCACGATCCGCAATCTCACCGAGATCCTCGAGAGCCAGGAAGCCGCCACCCGCGCGTTGGCCGTCCTGCTGGGCGCGGTCGCCTCCGTGTCCCTGATCGTGGGAGGCATCGGGATCATGAACATCATGCTCGTCTCCGTGACCGAGCGGACGCGGGAGATCGGCCTGCGCATGGCGGTGGGCGCCCGCCGCCGCGACATCCTCTCCCAGTTCCTGGTGGAGGCGATCACCGTCGCGCTGGTCGGCGGGCTCATCGGGGTCGGCCTGGGCGTCGTCAGCTCCTGCGCCATCGGCTACCTCGCTCAGTGGCAGATCCGGATCCGGCCGGCCGCGATCGGCGTGGCCTTCGTCTCCGCTGCCGCCGTCGGCGTCTTCTTCGGCCTCTATCCGGCGCGCAAGGCGGCCCACCTGGATCCGATCGAGGCCATGCGGTACGAGTGACCCGCCGCCGGCCTAGCCATCAGAAAAGTTCGCGAATCCAGGGTGGCCACGCTATGAAGGCGTGTATGGCACGGATCGTGACCGCGGCCGCGCTCGCCCTCGCGCTCGTCCTCTGCGGCGACGTCTGGGCCGGGCCACCCACCGACGCACTCCACGACATGTT